>CAWLAN010000063.1:0-14815 GCA_963854815.1 Planctomycetes bacterium UBA1146 | reverse complement strand
AGATCGGACAGTGATCTGGCAAGTTGTGCGGTATATCTGCCGATGCCCGTCGGCTGGGGCGTACAGGCAGCAGTGGCGTCTATGGCGATACGCAACGAAACCTCCAGTCGGAGGATAGGTCACCAGTTGCTACAGGTCGATGCCATGGCGAAAAGGATCGTCTTCCATGAAGTGGAGCGTTCCTTCGCCACTGAGGTAAGCACTGCCCCGGATCGTCGGATAGACACCGTTCCCGTCCGCCACAAAGGTGCCCGAGAATCGGGTTCCGAGGACTCCCATCTGGATCCAGGGGGCACCCTCCTGTAACTGGCCGCGGGCATGCAAGCAGGCCAGGGTCGCACTGGTTCCTGTTCCACAGGGTGAACGATCCCATTCCTTGCCGGGACAGAGAACGAAGGATCGCACCCCTACTCCCTGCTCCTCAGGAAGTGATTGATGCACCTCGATATGATCGATCGCGGCCCCGGAAGTGCCCGTCACTCCATCGGCCTCGAGAGCGGTACGGATCTCACAGCAGAGGTCGATGAGTTGGTCGATTCGAGACGGTTCGATGGGAACGCCGGGGCTTTCGGTGATGAAGAACCAGTTCCCTCCCCACGCAACATCCCCGATGAGTTCGATTCCTTCTTGGATGGTGACCGATACATCCGCCATTTCCCGGTAACTTCTGACGTTACGAACCGAAACATCTCCTTCTGGATGCAAGGTGGTCTCGATGACCCCCGCCGGAGTCTCCAGTGTGCAACCGCCCACCTCGATCTTGCCCATGTGGTGTAATGCTTTCACCACACCGATGGCACCGTGACCACACATTCCAAGGGTGCCTACATTGTTGAAGAAGATCACTCCCGCATCACATTCCTCGATGGACGAATCGAGTAACAAAGCAGCGACCATCGCCTCGTGTCCACGCGGCTCGCGGACGATTCCTGCTCTGAGGGCATCGTGATCCCTGGTGAGCACGTCACGGCAATCAGAGATGCTCTCCCCTTCGAGATGGGGGAAACCATCGATGATGATACGCGTCGGTTCACCAGCAGTGTGGGTATCGATGTAGCGGATATTCGCGGCAGCCATACTCATCTGACCTGAGCAACCAGAAGCCCCTGACGCATCGGAAGGATCGTTCCGTGCATACGGGGGTGTTCGGAGACCATCTTGTTGAAGTTATCGATGGCAACACGGGATGGCTCCTGGTCGATGGAGTCGGGAACCCAGCCTTTTCCCGCCCCGAGAACGTTGTCGGCCACGATCAGCCCGCCACTTCTGACGAGCGGAAATCCAGCCTCCAGGTAACCGGGATACTCGGTCTTGATGGCATCGATGAAGAGCAGATCGCAACTCTCGACTCCCAGTTCATCGACCAGATCGGGTAACACCTTCAAGCCCTCGCCAACGCGGATATCGATCCGATGTTCCTTCGCCCGCGAGATCGCTCCCCGGGCAAAGTCAGCATGGTGAGGATCGGACTCGATGGTGACGATCTTGCCCTCGGGAGAGAGCCCCCTCGCCAGCGCCAGGGCACTGGCTCCGCCAAGAGTTCCCACCTCGACGATCAGGTGAGCTCCTCCCTCACGGCTCATCGCGGCCAGCAGGGACAACCAGCGACCCACCGCTGCTCCGACCGAGATGGCAGGTAAACCTGCTTCCACCGCAGCATCATGTTCTCGCGACCAGTACTCACGATCATCACTGAAGAGTTGCTCGATGTAATCGTGAGTGGCTTCCCAACGCTGCTGGGACATCCCCTCGGAGATAGAATCCGCCATCGAGTTCTCCCTTGGGCTTCAGCCGTTTCGCTTGATCTTCAGGTTCTCGTCGAGTTTCGCCAGGAACTCTTCTGTATTCATGAACGGCGTGTCATCACCGACCAGGATCGCCAGATCCCTGGTCATGTGCCCCGACTCCACCGTCTCGATACAGACCTGCTCCAGATCACGAGCGAAACCTGCCAGTTCGTCGTTTCCATCGAGACGCGCCCGGTGAGAAAAACCACGGGTCCATGCAAAGATGCTGGCGATGGGGTTGGTCGAGGTGGGATTCCCTTGCTGATGCTGGCGGTAGTGGCGGGTAACGGTCCCGTGTGCGGCTTCCGCCTCTACCGTCTTGCCATCAGGAGTCATCAGGACGCTGGTCATCAGGCCCAGAGATCCGAATCCCTGCGCGATGGTGTCGGATTGGACGTCTCCGTCGTAGTTCTTGCACGCCCACACGAAACCGCCTTCCCACTTCATGACACAGGCGACCATGTCATCGATGAGACGGTGCTCGTAAGTGATTCCCGCATCCTCGAACGCACCACGGAACTCGTCATCAAACACTTCCTCGAACAGATCCTTGAAGCGCCCGTCATAGGCCTTGAGGATGGTGTTCTTGGTCGAGAGGTAGACGGGCCATTTTCGCTGCAATCCATAATTCATGCAGGCACGGGCAAATCCGCGGATCGATTCATCGAGGTTGTACATTCCCATGGCGATGCCGGGGGCCTCGAACTCCATCACATCGTAGGTTTGAATGTCCCCACCCTCGTCGGGTGTGAAGGTCATCGTCAGTTTTCCAGCACCCGGGATCAGAAAATCAGTCGCGCGGTACTGATCTCCATGAGCGTGACGACCTATGACAATCGAGTTTGTCCAGCCGGGAACCCGACGCGGAATATTGTTACAGATGATGGGCTCACGGAAGACGGTCCCTCCGAGGATGTTGCGGATCGTCCCGTTGGGTGAGCGCCACATCTTCTTCAGGCCGAACTCCTCCATCCTCTGTTCATCCGGAGTGATGGTGGCGCACTTGACACCGACTCCATGCTCACGGATCGCAGCGGCCGCATCGATGGTGATCTGGTCATCGGTTGCGTCTCGGTTCTCGATGCCAAGATCGAAGTACTTCAGTTCGACATCGACGTGGGGAAGAATCAGGCGATCCTTGATGAACTTCCAGATGATGCGAGTCATCTCATCACCGTCGAGTTCGACGACCGGATTGCTCACCTTGATCTTGTCCACTGAGTCGCTCCTGACGCCCGGGAGTGCTCCCGGCGAGATCTTCCTGACAGAATCCTGACCCGTGGATTCTAGGTTCTCGTCCGTTCGGTGGGAAGCGGACCCGACCGGGAAGCTATCTCTGGCAACCGGGGCAGTAGAAGAGCGAACGATTGCCCTTCACCGCCCGCCGAATCGAGTTATCACACCGACTACAGGGCTGTCCGTCCCGGCCGTATACCTCGAAGGTATGCTGGAAGTAACCCGGTTCTCCGTCCGGATGGACGAAGTCCCTGAGGGTGGTCCCTCCCTGGACGAGTGCTCGAGCGAGAACATCCTGGATCGCCGTCGCGAGATTCAGGTACCTCTTGAGTGCGATCCGTCCGCAAGCGCGATCGGGACGAATCTTCGCCTCCCAGGCCGCTTCGTTGGCATAGATGTTACCGACCCCCGCAACTACCTTCGAGTCGAGCAGAAAGTCACGCAACCTCAGGCGACGTCCACGAGAACTTCGATAGAGTACTTCACCGAGTTGGTCGTTCTCGAGAGGCTCGGGACCGAGGTTCTTCAGCAGCGGATGCATCGGTGGGTCATCTCCTGCCCACGTGACAATTCCGAAACGGCGGGGATCGTGAAAGCGAAGTTGACGACCATCATCGAGATACCAGATGACATGATCATGAGGCCGATAGTCATCGGTTCCATCGGCGATCCGCAGGCTGCCGGACATGCCGAGATGAACCAGCAACACCCCTGCCGTGGTTTCAAGGAGCAGGTACTTGGCACGTCGATTCGTCTGACCGAATGTTGCCCCCCGCAATCTCTCATCGAGATCGCCCGGAACCGGTAGCCTCAGTTTCGAATTGCGTATCACCACTTCCTCGATACGCGAGCCCTGGAGCTGGTCCGAGATCCCTCGCCGGGTGGTCTCCACTTCAGGTAATTCTGGCACGGCGACGGCCCTTTCCGCGGCACAGAAGCAGATTGGCGGGGAATTTCCCCATTCCTCTCTCAAGCGGTCGAATCGGCAGCATGACCCCGTTTTCGGCCGTTTCCAGCCCACAACATCGGTCCCCTGGACAAAAAGAGGGCTTGAAAGGGAGACCCGTTGCCGGGTACCCGTAGATGAGAGCACCCCCGGCCTGGCGCCGGCCGCGGGGAGAAGGGCCGAAGATATCATGCCGAGACGGCTCGTGATCGTCGAGTCACCCACCAAGGCCAGGACCATCGCGAAGTATCTCGGCAAGGATTTCGTCGTCGAAGCCACCGTTGGTCACATCCGCGACCTGCCCCGCAAGGCAAGCCAGGTTCCCGAGGAGCACAAGAATAATCAGGTCGTCACCGGGATCACCAACGACTTCGAGGCGATCTACATCCTCGACGATGACAAGAAATCAACGATTAGCGAGATTCGCAAACAACTGAAGACTGCTGATGAACTGTACCTCGCCACCGACGCCGACCGCGAGGGCGAAGCCATCTCCTGGCACATTCTCCAGGTACTGAAACCCAAGAAGAGCATCCCTGTAAAAAGACTGCGTCTGGGTCAGATCACAAAAAGTGCGCTGGAGAAAGCCATCGCCGAACCGGAAGAACTCGATACTCTGCTGGTCGAAGCGCAGGAGGCCAGACGCCTGGTCGATCGCCTCTACGGATTTCCCGTCTCCAGTCTGCTGTGGCGCAAAATCGCCCAGGGTCTCTCGGCAGGGCGAGTACAGACAGTGGCCATCCGGCTGCTGGTGGACCGTGAAAAAGAACGACTCATCTTCATCCCGGCAGGTTTCTGGGATCTGGATGCGGTCTTTCGTACCGGTGCCGGCGATACCTTCGAGACGAAGTTACTCGACATCGGCGGAAGGGCGATCGCCCAGAGCAAGGACTTCGGTGACAACGGAAAACTCAAGAAGGAATCCGCAAACTGCAAGATCCTGACCTCCGACGAGGCGCACTCTCTTCGTGATCGATTCTCCGCATCTTCCTTCAAGGTCTCATCTCTGGAAGAAAAACCCTACACGCGAAAACCGCCTGTTCCCTTCATCACCAGCGGACTCCAGCAGGAGGCGAGCAATCGCCTCGGTTACTCCCCTTCCAGGACGATGCGAGCGGCCAATGCACTGTTCCAGAAGGGATTCATCACCTACGTACGCACCGACAACTACGTGATGGCAGCCGAGGCGCTGCAGGCAATCGGGGACCTGATCTCCAGCAGGTTCGGCGCCTCAGAGCATGCCCCCCGAAACTTCGGCTCCCTCTCCGAGAAGGCTGGAGGGGAGCACGAGCCGATTCGTCCCGCCGATTTCGTCGATCCGCAGGATGTTGCCGGCAAGGTCGGAGATGACGAAGCCCGACTCTACGAACTGATCTGGAAGCGTACCGTCGCCACCCAGATGAAGCCGGCCTCCGGACGCACCGTGATCGTCGAGGTTGAAGAAGACCACGATGACGGTGCACGTTACCAGGCTCGAGGCACCGTCATCGACGATCCAGGTTTTCTGCGCATCGATCCTGCCGGTACCAAGGAGACGATCCTGCCACCGGTGGTAATTGGAGATACGGTCGACATCTCCGACCTGAATCCGGAAGAACACAGTACACAACCGGTCGGTCGCTACACGGAAGCCGGTCTCATAAAAGAGATGGAAAAGCGTGGTATCGGTCGCCCCAGTACCTACGCCGCGATCATCGAACGAATCCAGCAGGCGGCGTACACGTTCCGCAAGAACAAGGCCCTGGTTCCGACCTGGACCGCCTTCGCTGTGGTTCGACTGATGGAGGAGCACTTCGCACACTTCGTCGAGTACTCATTCACCAAGAAGATGGAAGACGACCTCGACGAGATCGCCAACGGCCGAAAAGATCGGCAGGAATATCTACGAAACTTCTGGTCCGGAAACGGTGGGACAGGACTCTCTGGACTCATCGAGGCCGGGATGAAATCGATCGATCCGGCGCAGATCTGCCGCTTCCCGATGCCCTTTGCCAATGGTGACCCGTGGAAATTCCGCGACCAAGAAGTAGTACTCCGGGTCGGCCGGTACGGACCCTACCTCGAAGCTGGCGAAATCCGCGCCAACATCCCCGAGGAACTGTGCCCCGATGAACTCGATGAGAAGAAGATGGATGAAATCCTTCAGGCAGGTGCGCGCAAGGACGAACCGCTCGGTCATTGCAGCGCCACCGGCAAACCGATCTTCATCAAGAGTGGTCGATTCGGTCCTTACGTTCAGCGGGGAGACTCCGAATCGGATGAGAAACCGGAGTTCGCCTCGCTTCTGAAGGATATGGAGCCCGAAAGCGTGACCGTGGATGTCGCCATCCAACTACTTCAACTGAAGGAAGGACGCGTCTGCGGAACCACCACAGAAGGCCAGAAAATCCGCGTCTGTAACGGCCGCTACGGGCTCTACATAAAAGCAGACAAGGAAACTCGCAGTCTCGAGGAAGGGGATGATCCCTTCACCGTCGATGAGGAGCGTTGCCGCGTTCTGCTCGCACAACCGAAGAAGCGCGGACGGGCGGCAGCAAGACCACCGATCCAGGTCTTCGAAAATGTCATCGAACTAGACGGAGCCACCATCGAGATCAAGGACGGTCGCTTCGGGCCTTACGCCACCGATGGAGAGACCAACGCCACCCTCACCCGCGACCAGGATCCGGAAAAGATCTCCTCCTCCCAGGCCGCCAACCGCATCCTCGAGAAACGTGAACGTGACGCCAAGAAGGGCAAGAAAAAAACCAAGAAGAAGACCACTAAGAAAAAGGCCAAAAAGAAGACCACTAAGAAAAAGGCCAAAAAGAAGACCACTAAAAAGAGCGAGTGAAGGCGGACAAGGTGAAGGAACAGCAATCGAATCGTCCTGCAGGGACCATCTCGAGTGCGGTGATGGTATCCATCTGCATCGTGTTGATCACCATCTGTGGATGTGCCGGTTCGGGTGGAAAAACCACGGATGACTCGCCGGGGCTATCCGCTTCTGCTCCCGATGATCTGGCCTTCGAGGTGCGCTGGAACGACTCCCGCGATCAGGTCGAGATTTCCGCCGGTTGTCAATTGCTGACAACCCTGCGCCTCGACCAGCAGCGGCCATGCCTCTTCCCCCTCTATTCCCCGGGTGGATCGATGGTGCTTCGACGCTGGCCCATCGAAGAGGCGATCGCGGGTGAATCGAAGGATCACCCCCATCATGCCGGTGCCTGGATCGCTCATGGTTCCGTCGCCGGGCATGATTTCTGGCACGGAAAAGGCACACGGCAGGTGCCGAGCGAATGGGAATCCTATCTGCTCGACGATGACCAGATTCTCATCGTCAGCGGCAAGTTGTCCTGGGTCGCCGGCGACAACAAGATCCTCGAAGAAACCCGCACCTATGACTTCCGGGTCATCGAAGATGCGTACCGCATCGAAATCTGGAGTCTCTGGAAACCTGCAGGGGATCAAGCTGTCAAGATCGGTGACACCAAGGAGGGCACTTTTGCGCTCAGGCTTGCTCCGACCATGAGACTCGATGGTCCGGTTGCCGCTGGCAAGAGTTTCAATGCCGATGCAGCGATCGCTGGTGCCATCTGGGGGATGCGCAGCCGCTGGGCCGCCTACAGTGGTCCGATCGATGGACGGCAAGCAACGGTCGCATTGCTCGATCATCCGGAGAATCCGAGATATCCGACCTGGTGGCACGCTCGACCTTACGGACTGTTCGCCGCCAACCCATTCGGCCAACACGATTTCGAGAAGGCGCCCGCAGGTAGCGGTGATCTTGAAATTGGTCCGGAAGATCACCTGTTCTTTCGCCATCAGTTGCTCGTTTTCGATGGTGCGGTGACTTCCGAACGCATCGAGCAGGAGTGGGTGGATTTCTCCAACAGATAATCTCATCGAAGCGACGAACATCGACGTAGCGTTCAGACCGGTATTGACTTGAAAGAGCCGGACTGCCTATCATCTCAGCATGGAAATCTACAAATCACCGCTTCCATCGCTGGTTGTCTCGCTGCTGTTGCTATCCTCCATCTTCTTGCCATGCAACGCCCATTCGGCCGAGATCGATCTCACCGGAATGTGGCGCGGTGACATCGATCCGACAGGTACCCCGATTGAACTGATCTTTCGCATCGCAGCGACAACCGACGGCGGTTGGAGCGGCACCGTCGACACCCCTGCCCAGAACTCCTACGCATTGCCCCTGAGCGGGATTTCCGTCACCACCGATGGTGCTATCACCATCGGCGTTGCCGCCACCGGTGGCCTCTTCGAGGCGACACTCGATTCCGATGGCAGCGAATTGCGAGGGACCTGGAAGCAACGTGGTGCAGAACTAGTACTCATCTGCAAGCGAGAACCGCTGCCCCCTCCAGTGCCACAAGAAATGGCCGAGACCCTCACCGGAATCTGGGAGGGAATTCTCGAAATTGGAGCGATCGAGTTGAGAATCGTGGTGAATCTCGAGCATCATGATGCGGGCTCACTGTCTGGATACATGATCAGTCCGGATCAGTCCTCCGCCGAGATACCCGTAACCCGCGTGGATCTTCTCGACGGCGACAAGGTCCGGATCGCCGTCGGATCCGCCTCTATCAGCTTTGAAATGGCACTCTCCGATGACGGGAATCAACTGTCGGGATCTTTCATCCAGGGACGTGGAAAATTCGACATCTCCCTCGACAAGAAGGAAAAGATCAGCGAGGTAGGTCGACTCCAGGATCCGAAACCACCGTTCCCGTACCGGGCAGAAGAGGTTTCTTACGATAATGAAGAGGCAGGCGTCACCTTCGCAGGGACCCTGACGATTCCCGAGGGAGATGGACCCTTCCCATCGGTTCTGATGATCACCGGTTCGGGGGGCCAGGACCGCGACGAGACGATCTTCCAGCATCGCCCCTTCTTGGTCATCGCTGATCACCTGAGCCGCCGCGCCATCGCGGTGTTACGAGTCGATGACCGCGGCGTTGGAGGAACCACCGCCGACGATGAGCCGGAAAAAGCGACTACCGAGGACTTTGTCGGCGATGCCCTGTGCGGTGTCGAGTTCCTGAAGGGGCGCTCCGAGATCGCCGCAGACCGGATCGGCCTGATCGGACACAGCGAGGGAGGCGTGATCGCACCGATGGTGGCGCTGCGAAGCGACGATGTGGCCTTCATCGTCATGATGGCAGGAACCGGAATCCGCGGTGACCATCTGTTACTGCGGCAAAATGAACTGATCGCCAGGGTTTCCGAGGTCGAAGAGGAAAAGATCAAGGAAGGACTAGAACTCTCGCAAAAGATGTTCGCTGTCGTCCTCGAGGACAGCCTCGATGAGGAGCAGATGCGCTCCCGGCTGGAAGCCATCCTGCGCGAATCCCCGGATCTCACGGAGGAGGGTGAGGAGGCTGAAACCGTGATCGCCTCCACCATCGACCAGTTGATGCTCCCCTGGGTGCGCTGGTTCCTGCGCTACGATCCGGCGCCGACGCTCGAAAAAATCACCTGCCCGGTGCTGGCCATCAACGGTGCCCTCGATCTACAGGTGCCCTGCAAGGAGAACCTGGCGGCGATCGAGGCTGCACTAAAACGGGGAAAGAACTCCGACTTCGAGATGGTCGAGTTCCCTCGACTGAACCACCTGTTCCAGCATTGCGAGACGGGCGCTCCTTCGGAATACGGCCAGATCGAGGAGACTGTTTCCGTCGATGTCCTGGACAAGATGACGAACTGGATTCTCCACCGATTTGGCAATAACAAGGAGCGTAAAGTATCCGATTGATTTGCAGATTCTCAGGCCTGGATTCTCACTGTCCTCAAATTAATCCCGATAGAGTACACAAAGATGAAATGGGAGTGTTGTCGATATGAACAGTAGCAAAATGCCAATACTGGTGATGGTCGCAGTCGTGTTACTCGCGGGTTGTGCTTCCACACAAGTTGTCTCTTCAACCGGGCAATCGGCTGAGCATGTTTTTTCTCGATTCCGAAGCCTGGAAGGCGCGTGGACCTCGACCCCTGATTCAGCGGATATGCCACCTTCGACTGTAACTTATCACACCATCGCAAATGGAAGTGCCGTTGTGGAAACGGTCTTTGCGGGCACACCCCACGAGATGATCTCGGTCATCTTCATGGATGAGGATCGGCTACTCATGACGCATTATTGTGCCGCCCGCAACCAACCTCACCTGATCGCCCGGAAGATCACGGACGACAGCGTTCACTTTTTTACGGATCATGTGACCAATCACGCAGATCCAAACAACTTGTACATGGGTGAAGCTCAGTGGGTGTTTACCGACGAAAACCACCTGAAAACAAGATGGTGGAGTTTCCAGAATAGCGAGATGGGCGAACCGCTCACCTTCAACATGACGAGGGTCGACTAGCAGTCATCTCACTACTCGAAAAACTCGTCGACCGCCTCTGCCTTGACCAGTTCACGCGGCTGCTTGAGATGGTTGAGAACCATCATCCCGGGTTCGATACCAAAGGAGTGGTATATCGAGGCGAGCAGTTGCTTCGGATGCACCGGATCCCTCAACGGTGCCGAGCCGGTCTCATCCGATTCACCATGGACATATCCGCGCTTGATCCCCGCCCCCGCCAGACACGCGGTATAGCAGTAGGGCCAGTGGTCGCGACCATCGTCTGTGTTGGCATTGCCCGATGTACTGACACCCCTTTGCGGACTGCGGCCGAACTCACCGACCGCCACCACCAGGGTTTCATCGAGCATGCCACGTTCATCGAGATCCTCGATCAACGTCGCAAAACCAGCATCGAGCATCGGTGCCGATTGCGTCTTCATCCGCTTCGACAGGTCGACATGCACATCCCAGGAGTGGTTATCGGAGTTGGCCACCTTGGGCCAGATCACCTCGACCACCCGGGTTCCCGCCTCGATGAGGCGCCGTGCCAGCAGACAACTCTGGCCGAAGGTATTGCGGCCATATCGCTCGCGCAGTTTGAACGGCTCCTGCTCCAGGTTGAACGCATCACGCGCCTTTCCGGAAACGATGAGGTTGATCGCCCTGGTGTAGTAATCGTTCAACTCGTAATCCTCGACCGCCTTTTCGATCTGCGGCATCGCCTCGTTGATGGCATCGCGAATCCTGGAACGTCGTTGCAAGCGATGCGCAAAAACCCCGGGAGCCATCGACAGGTCATCGACCTTGATCTTGTCCATCTTGGTCATGTCCAGGTCGTCGCCGGGCGGGAACAGGTAATAGGGATCGTAGGACTTACCGAGGAAACCTGCGGTCCCTCCCTTGCCGATCACATTGCTCTCCTGTAGCGGTCTCGGCAGCATCACAAACGGCAACATCGGAACTTCTGGTGGGCGCATCCGTACCACCTGCGATCCGAAGTTGGGAAAATCCTTGGGGCTGGGTGGCTCCAGTTGTCCTGAAGGACTGACCTTGTCGGTCGTGTAGCCCGTCATCATCTGATAGATCGCTGCGGTGTGGTTGAACAACCCCTTGGGGGTGTAACTCATCGAGCGAATCATCGTCATCTTGTCATTGACCTGGGCGAGTCTCGGCAGCAACTCGGTGAAGTGAATCCCCGGGATCTTGGTGGGAATGCTATCGAACACGCTCTTGACGTTGTCGGGCACGTTCTCCTTGGGATCCCACAGGTCGAGGTGACTCGGTCCGCCTTGTAGATACAGCATGATGATGCTCTTGGCCTTGGCCCAACCGGGAGCACCCTTGACCACTTCTCTGGCGATGGCTTGCATCTCGAACACGGAACCCAGGGTCAATCCCAGGAATCCCGCACCACCGATGCGCATCAGATCCCGTCGGGTCATGTACCCAGAATCACAGAGATCGGAACAATCATCTCCGGGTATCCTCAGCATCTCATCACCTTTCTCTCGAGGATCGATCAGCGGTTGAACAGGAACGCCGGGCTGTTGATCAGCGCCCAGGCGATATCGTGAACCACCGTCACCCTCCGATTCTTCATTTGCTGCTCACTCAGTCGCATCGCCCGTTCCAGGCGCACCAGTTTCGGAATCGCCGGCACTGGAACCTCGACACGAGAAAGTTTCTCGCGCAGTTTCTTCAACTTCGGATCCACCGGCCTCGGTTTCTCGGCCTCGGCCACTTTTTTCTTGTGTTCCTGCGACTTCGGATCGTTGTCCGTGAAGTACGTGAGCAGCAACGCACGCTGCTCTTCACTACGTTGATTCTCGTCCAGGTCCAGAACGCTGGCGATGTTCTCGGGTAAACCAAAGTCCACGGGAACCTGCGATGTCGTCACCCAGACCCTGAATCGGCCGATGGTGTGATTGGCATCGTAGTTATGATGGAACGTGAATGACAGGGTCGAACCGACACCACCGATCGGCTGTTTCAGTTCGTAAGTAGCATCATGATCAGACCCCATTTTGGGAGAGATGGCCCAGCCACTGTTATCGATCTTGCCGTCGATGGAGAGGGAGACATCGTAATTGGTCTGGCTGAAGTCGGCCTTCGCGTTGTGTAATGCCAACCGGGTGGGCTCAGAAATAGCATCCCCTTCCGCTGCGGGAGTCCAATCGACCTGGATCTCCGATAGCACGAAGTTGCCATTGCCACGACCCGGCCCACCACCGGTCAATCGTTGATCGGCGAGCGCCTCTATCCGGACCGCCGTCACTGCATCCAGATCGGTCGAAGCCGTGAAGGAATAGGTGCCCATGCCGGTCTTGCCGGAGACAAATACGGCCCCGTCATCCTCGAGTTCAAACGTCGCCCCACTCGATGCCTGTAGGTTTTCCGGCCTCAGCAACACCCAGCGGGTCGCGGAATCCTGAATCTTCTGCCATTCGAGCAACTTCTCTGGAACCGTCTTGGAGTAGGCTTCCTGCCGGGTCAGCGCCAGGGCGATCGCCTCTTGCTGTTTGCGGTCGAGTTCGGCCTCCCGCGGCGCGATCTCTTCTTCATGGGCCGCCACCTCACCCCTGGCTTCGCCGATGTCTTCCTGTCGGACCTGTTCGAGTTGTTCAACGATCTGCTTGGCTTCCTGCTGGTACAGTTCGAATTCCTGCTGCAGTGCCAGGTGATCGCCCTCGATGGCGCCAAACATCGGTACCAAGGAATCGACTTCCTGTTTTGTCGCCGGACGATTCAGGATTCGCAGATACAACTCCTCGATCAGTTTGCCGTCATCAGGTTGCTGCTCGACCAACTTCGTGATGGCATTGCTAGCATCACTGATCGCCTGATCGACAGTCGGACCGGTGACCAGTGCCATGACACTATCGAGACCCAGGTCATCGGATCGGTCACACTCGCAGACACTCTCCCTCGATGCCCTGCCAAGAGTGGTCAAGAAACCATCCTTCAACTGGATGCCGACATCCGGCAGGGCGGAGGCTCTGGTTCCCTCGGCAACACCGGGAATCCGTGTACTGGTACCCAGCACCTGATGGATCGAATCGTACAGTACCTCTGCCGGGAGCCTGCGCGGTGTTGCATGCGAGTAATTGATCCGATCCTCTTCGTTCCACCGGTTGGGCACGATGGAGAGTTGATAGGTTCTGGATTTGCAAATTAGCGTGATCAGCTTTCTCACATCGAAATCGTTGTCGATGAACTCCCGGGTCAAGAAATCGAGCAGTTCCGGGTTCGACGGCGGGTTTCCGGCACGGATGTCATCGAGAGGGTCGATCAGCCCGACTCCCGTCAGGTAACCCCAGATCCGATTGACGTAACTTCGAGCGAAGTACCGGTTGTCGGGCGAGGTGATCCACGCTGCCAGTTGCTGGCGCCTGCTGGCTCCCTCTGCAACTTCGAACGATGTGTCGAAGGGGAATGCGGGGGCGGTGACCGCTCCGGTGCGCACGTGGGTCACCTCGCCGGTCCCCTTGTCGGTGATGATCTCGTAGAGCGGCTTGCTGCCCTCGACGGCAGTTCCCCCGACCTTCATCTTGGCGCTGGCCGGATCGGCCTCGAGCTTCACATGGGCGAAGAATGCCGCCAGTTCGTAGTACTGATCCTGGGTCCAGCGCTCGAAGGGATGATCGTGGCACTTGTTACAATTGAATCGGGTGGCCAGGAACAACTGCGTCGTGTTCTCCATCGTTTCGGCAGGAGTTCGCAGGATCTTGAAGTAGGAAGCCGGTGGATTCTCCTTGTTGGAACCGGATGCAGTCAGGATCTGATGAGCAAACTGGTCGTAAGGAGTGTTCTTCTCGACCTGATCGTGAATCCACTGACGGAAACCTGCCGCACCTTCCTTACCGAGAAACTTGCCGTTGACCTGAAGCAGATCTGCCCAGCGGTTGCCCCAGTGAACCACGTAGTCCTCGGATCCGATCAACTCATCGATCAGCACCTCACGCTTGACCCTGGTATCCGTTCCATCCTCGAGAAACGCCCTCACCTGTTCGGCGGTAGGAGGCAATCCGATCAGGTCCAGCGACACACGACGCAGGAACTCGGCATCATCGCAGAGTTCGGAAGCCTGCAGTTTCATCCGCTTCCACTTGTCTGCGACCAGATCATCGATGCGGTTGAAGATCTCGAGATCTCGCCAGCGGAAATCAGATCGATCGCCCATCACGGTGAGCGTGGTGGCGACGTAGGCTCCCTCGAAGCGCGCCAGCAGCGGCGCTTCCCCCCTTCTCAGCGTCGTGACGAGACCGGTATCACTGCAGGTGGCGATCTCCGTGTTTCCACTGCTGATGAAGGCCTCGGCGGTGACATCGCGCCTCGAGCCATCGTCATAGAAAGCAGTGACGCGCACTTGTTGCTTTTCACCGATCTTCTGCACCAGTGGATTATTCGGTGACAGCTCGATGCTACGTACCTTTGGCACCTGGTGATCCAACTGGCAACCGGCAGCGATCCAGTCGTGGAGGATCTGGTAGTACCCCGAACCC
>CAWLAN010000062.1:0-15264 GCA_963854815.1 Planctomycetes bacterium UBA1146 | reverse complement strand
CTCTGCAGCCTGCTCGGCCGGCTCTTCCTCTGCAGCCTGCTCGGCCGGTTGTTCCTCTGCAGCCTGCTCTGCAGGCTCTTCCTCTGCAGCCTGCTCGGCCGGCTCTTCCTCTGCAGCCTGCTCGGCTGGCTCTTCCTCTGCAGCCTGCTCGGCTGGCTCTTCCTCTGCAGCCTGCTCGGCTGGCTCTTCCTCTGCAGCCTGCTCGGCTGGCTCTTCCTCTGCAGCCTGCTCGGCTGGTTGTTCGGCTGCAGTTTGTTCTGCTTGGGTTTCCTGCGCTGCTTCTGTTTCCTGATCTGTTTCCTGATCTGCTTCCTGATCTGCTTCCGCCAGGTCTTCTCCGATGGCATCGGAAGACTCTTTCTCCATCTCCTCGAGATCGGGAATCTCATCGGGGATGTTCACCGGCACCGAGCCATGCGTCGTCGGTGATTCACCCTCAGCAGCTTCGGCATAGAGGGCAGCCAGCTGGCCTTTCTCCTCCTCGGTCACCTCCTTGAGGCTCAAACCGATCTTGCGATTTTCATCATCGACCTTGATCACCTTGACTTCGATAATCTGACCGATCTGAACCACCTCTTCGGGGGTCTCCACCTTCTCCTGGGAGAGTTCGGAGATGTGAAGCAATCCTTCGAGGTCCTCTTCCATCTGAACAAAAGCCCCGAAGTTCGTGGTCTTGGTGACTTTTCCTCGAACCACGGTGCCAACCGAATAAGTCTCCGGGATGTCGCGAACCCACGGATCCTCTTCCATCTGTTTGAGTCCAAGAGCGATCCGCTTGCGATCCTGATCCACCTCGAGAACGACGGCATGGATCTCGTCACCTTTCTCGATTTTCTCGGAAGGATGGATGATCTTGCGCGTCCAGGACATATCGCTGACATGCAAAAGGCCGTCAATTCCATCCTCGAGTTCGACGAATGCACCGTAGTTTGTGAGGTTGCGAACCTTTCCGCTGATGTAGTGACCGACAGGGTACTTCTGGGCAACGATCTCCCAGGGATTCACCTCGACCTGTTTCATTCCGAGGCTGATCTCCTGTTTTTCCTTCTTGATTTCCAGGACAACCACTTCGACTTCCTGGCCCTCCTCGACAACCTCCTTCGGATTGGCGATGCGGCGGGTCCAGGACATCTCGGACACGTGAACAAGTCCCTCGATCCCCTCCTCCAGTTCGATGAACGCACCATAAGAAAGTACGTTGACCACCTTGCCGCTGATCTTGGAACCGATCGGGAAACGCTCATCGATGTCGTCCCATGGACTCGGTTGAGTCTGTTTCAGGCCGAGCGAAATACGCTCGCGCTCCTTGTCAATCTTGAGAACCTTGACATCGATCTCCTGCTCCACCGTCAGAATCTCACTGGGATGATTGATACGACCCCAGGACATGTCGGTGATGTGAAGCAACCCATCGATCCCTCCGAGATCGACGAAGGCACCGAAATCAGTGATGTTCTTGACGATACCTGTACGCACCTGACCGAGTTCGATCTCGCTCATGAGATTCGACTTCATCTCGTCGCGACGCTCCTCGAGAAGTTTGCGACGACTCACGACGATGTTCATCCGTGGCTCATCGATCTTGATGATCTTGCATTCGAGCTCGCGGCCAACAAACTCCGCGACATCTCCGACTCTTCGGATGGCAATCTGGGAAGCGGGCAGGAATACAGGCACTCCGATGTCGATCAGCAGGCCACCCTTGATCTTACGCATGACACGTCCAGTAACGACGTCGCCTTCGTTGTGAGTCTCGACGACTTGTTCCCAGCCCTTGATACGATCGGCTTTGCGCTTCGAGAGCATGATCCTGCCGTCGATCTCATCGACCTCCTCTATGAGGACGTCAACCTTGTCACCAGCGTTGACCTCAGCACCTTCGAAGTGGCTGAGAGGGACTTCCCCCTCCGCCTTGTAGCCAACGTCGACGATGACCCAATCACTGCTGACACTCACCACCTTGCCGGTGATGATCTTGTCTTCCTCGAAATCGACCACCGAATCGCGCAGGATCTCATCGACGGTCTCCAACGATTCGCCCTGAAAATATTCTCGTACTTTCTCCTCCAGGGGCTCGCCCCGGAGATCAAACTGCTTGAGTAGTTCTGGTTTGGCCATGAAAAGGCTTCTTCTTTCGGGTTACGGATCGCGGGGAACCCGGGCTCGACCTTCGTGCCCGTCCTCGGCTCTCTGCCGCCAATCCTCGTTTCGCTCCGGAGCGCTTGCGGGCGACCTCCGCCCGCCAGATGCTCCGGTCTATTGATTCGATCGTTGCTCGGAGGAGGTCGATCTGCCGGAGTCGCTTGACTCCGGGACGAGATCGAGCATCGCCTCCCTCAGCCGCTCCAACGCCTCGTCATCGCGCTCCCCTTGAGGGAACTCGATGGCATCTCCGAAGCGGACCTCGGTCCGGATCGGTCGCGGAATCACTCGACCTCTCCCCAGAGCCCGGTCACTGCCGACGACCATCGTCGGAATCACCGGAACCGAGGCGAGACGAGCGAGTCGAAGCACACCGCTCTTGAATTTCCCGAGCCGTCCATCGCGGCTGCGAGTTCCCTCGGGAAAGACCAGTACGCCGCCTCCGCGCGAGAGGTACTCACAAATTGCACGGAATCCGGAGATCCCGATCCCTTCTCGCTCGAGAGGGAGAGCGTTCAACCCTCTCAGGATCCAGCCAATCGGCGCGGGACTGAAAAGGGTCTTGCGCGCCATGAACGCCAGCGGTCTCTTCAGCACGATTCCCGTCAGTACCGCATCCAGGTTGCTGCTGTGGTTCACGGCCAGCAAAAAAGGACCCGTCGAGGGTACCTTATCCACACCGACCCCCCGGTGTCGGAACCAAATCCGACAACCCAGCCGCGCCAAGGCGCGAATCAGGAGGTAGAACCAGTTGCCCCCCGGCTCCAATCCTGCGGAATCCTCTCCATGATCGTCGAAACCACCTCCTCGATGGAGAGGCTGGTGGTATCGATCTGTTGTGCATCGGGCGCTGCCTTCAACGGTGAGATGTCCCTCTCGCTGTCGAATGCATCGCGTCTGAGTAACTTTCTCTGCACCTGCTCGAAGGAGAGTTCCTCGCCGAGGCTCTCTCTCAGTTCGAGTTGCCTCCTCCTCGCTCTCTCCTCGATGGAGGCGCTAAGGAAGACCTTTACAGGCGCCTGGGGGAACACCACTGTTCCCATATCTCGTCCTTCGGCAAACACCGGCCGATCGGTAGGCAGCCCCCGCTGCAGCGTGAGCACTGCTTTTCTCACCTCGGGATCATCCGAGACATGATGAATCTCCCCGGTAACCCGGGAAGAATACAGCACATCTCCCGGATCGGCCCCGTCCACCTCGACCCGGAAGGCCTTGCTGGAGGCGACGATCGCCAGTCGATGTTCTTTCAGCAACGAGAGCACGCGATCCCGATCGGGGAACTCGACTCCCTGCTCGAGCGCTAACCACGTCAGCGCCCGATAGACACGGCCACTGGAGAACATCCGCCCGCCGCAGCAATCAGCCAGTTTGCGCGCGACACTGCTCTTCCCACAGCCGGCGGAACCATCGATGGTCGCGATCTGCAGATCCAAGCGATCCTCCCCGGTCCAGCCGGCGCGAGTGAACCTGTCGGAACCCTCCGGGAGCATCCGCACAGGATCGGCACAAGCCCTATAAACTACGGATCAGGGGAGAGTTGCGCAAGTTCATCCAGCCCGTCTCGATCGCTTTGATGGCCCCTCTCGGGCCATCGAGAGGCGCCTCGACTGCTGGCCAAACCATCAGCAGCTTCAGCGGATGGAAGCACTGAGCGGTGTTGGAACGCCCGAAGGAGACATCGGGCCCTTTTCAGCGGCAACAGCGACTATCGCTTGAGGGGCTCAAGAATCGGCACACCGACGCCGCCATAACCACGAGTATCGAGCCAGCGCTCGCTGAATCCGAGCGAACTGGCGAGGGCATCGAGGCGTCGTCTCCAGCCCTGGCAGCAATGACTCGCCAGTTCCTGTGCTTTGATCTCGACGACGACTCTGGATCCACTACACCGCGCCCGGTAGATGGAAAATCCCTCGCCCGAAAGAACTGCCTCGAGAGCCTCGACCTTCTTCAGCAGTTCGCCGTCGACCTGGGTACCGACCGGGACCCGACTCGCCAGGCAGGGACGGGCAGGACGATCCCAGCTGGGCAAACCACGCTGCCGGGCCAGCGCCCGTACCTGTGCCTTGTCGATTCCGAATTTACGTAGTGGACTCTTCACGGCGCGCTCACGGGAAGCCACCATTCCGGGGCGATCTGTCGCATCGTCGGAAGCCTGGGCACCATCCAGGATGGTGTACCCCTCCAGCTCCTCGACGGAGTGAATCACGTCATACAGTTCCGACTTGCAGTGATAACAGCGATCACCGCTATTGGCACGATACCCTGGACGAGACAGTTCATCGGTGGAGATCTCGAGGTGCCGGATCCCGACCACCCGAGAGGATTGCTGTGCGGCTCGTCGTTCCTCCACGGAGAGGCTCGGAGAGATCCCGGTCACCGCGACTGCGTCCGAGTCAAGAAATTGATGGGCCAGAGAAGCCATCACGGCCGAGTCGACCCCTCCGGAGAGTGCCACTACCACCGGACGATGACCTCGAAGCCAATCCCCGATCTTCTCGATGGTGGCCGGATCGGGAAGATCCGGATCGGGGAGAACTTCCGGAGAAGTTCCCCCCGACCGATCCCAGTGGCTAGATGTCGTAGTAGAGCGCAAACTCGAAGGGATGGGGGCGAAGCCTGAGTTCGTCCACTTCCCTCTCCCGCTTGTATTTGATCCAGGTATGGATCGTATCGGCCGAGAAAACATCTCCCGCCATCAGAAACTCGTGGTCATTCTCCAGGGCGAAGAGCGCTTCCTCGAGCGAGGCCGGGGTGCTTGGTACTCCCGCCAACTGTTCGGCAGGAAGATCGTAGAGATCCTTATCGAAGGGAGCTCCCGGATCGATCTTGTTCTTGATCCCGTCGACTGCAGCCATCATCAGCGCGGAGAAGGCGAGATACGGGTTACAGGAGGGATCGGGACAGCGGAACTCGAACCGGCGTGCGCTGGCATTGGCAACGGCCACGGGGATCCTCACTGCGGCGGAACGGTTGCGCGAGGAGTAGGCCAGCCGGGTCGGGGCTTCGAATCCGGGCACCAGTCTCTTGTAGGAATTGGTGGTCGGATTGGTCAGAGCAACCAGCGCCGGGGCATGCTGAAGGATTCCACCGATGGCGTGCAATGCCATCTCACTCATCCCTGCATATCCATCTCCGGCGAACTGATTGATGCCGTCCTTCCAGATCGATATATGCACATGCATACCACTACCATTGTCGTTCCATACCGGCTTCGGCATGAAGGTGACCGTCTTGCCATGCTGAAGAGCAGTGTTCTTGACGATGTACTTGTAACTCATCAACTGATCGGCGGCGCGCTTCAGCGTCTCGTACTTGATGTCGATTTCAGCCTGACCCGCAGTCGCAACTTCGTGATGCTGGCATTCGATTTCCAGACCACAGGCGATGAGATTGTGCATCATCTCGTTACGCAGATCTTGATGCTTGTCGGTGGGTGGAACCGGGAAGTAGCCTTCCTTGTAGCGTGGTTTGTGACCGAGGTTGGGGCCCTCATCTCGTCCTGTATTCCAGCGCCCCTCGATGCTGTCGACAAAGTAGTAACCGGAGTGTTCATTCTGATCAAAACGGATGTCATCGAAGATGAAGAACTCCGCTTCAGGTCCACAATAACAATCATCGCCGATACCGGAGTTGCGAAGAAATTCCTCTGCCTTGCGAGCAATATTCCGGGGATCTCGTGAGTAGGGCTCGTGGGTGATCGGATCTCTGATGTCGCAAATGAGCACCAGAGTCTTCGACTTCGGGAACGGATCCATCCATGCTGTAGTTGGATCGGGAACGATCAGCATGTCACTTTCCGCGATCCCCTTCCAGCCACGCATGCTGGACCCATCGAATCCGAGGCCATAAGTAAAGACGCTCTCGTTCAGACCTGTGGCCGGAATCGAGAAATGCTGGCAGAGACCGGGGAGATCCATAAAACGGAAATCCACCGTCTCGACTCCCTCGTTCCGGACCAGTTCCAGGACCTCATTGATGGCCACGTCCACTCCCTCCACCGGCACCGAAGAACCGGTCTTACTAACCACAGTTCCCATTCCTCACCCACCCCTTCCCCATCGATCCTGAGACGACTCGAGATGACCAAATTTGCAAACGGTATCAGATCGCTTCTGATCCCGTCTCCCCAGTTCTGATCCTCAAAGCATCCGAAAGTAAACCGACATGCGTACTGATTTCATGACCTTCCGATCGCAAGACTTCCAGCACCTGTCTGGTCGGTTCCAAGAAATTCTCATTCACTGCAATTTCCACTCGAAGTGCATGGTCACCCGTTGGTCCTTCGGATTCAGGGGTGAGTACTTCCACTTCTCCCACCGTGAATCGAACGATCCCCCGCTCTGCAAACCTCTCCTTGAGGATGTCCAGCAAATTGGCCCGGATGATGACAACAACCCAGTACACAAGCTGTCCTTCACTCTTCTTCAGGTCTCCTGGTCAAGAGGATCTCTACCCCTTCTTCCACTGACAGCCCATCATGAACGATGCGGTAAACCGTTTCCGCGATGGGCATGTCGACATTTCTCCGAACACAAAGTTCATGCACCGCCTGACAGGTCGGGACTCCCTCAGCCACCTGTTCCATCGATTCAAGCACGGACCCGACTTTTTCGCCGCAACCCAACCTGAAACCGACGCCACGATTTCGCGAGTGGCCACTGAAACAGGTGACCACTAGATCACCGATCCCTGCCAGCCCCGAGAAGGTCTCACGATCACCGCCAAGCACCGTACCTAGCCGCGCGATCTCCGCGGTGCCGCGCGTCACAAGAGCGGCAACGGTGTTGTCACCGAATCCTCGACCGATTGCAATCCCACACCCGAGAGCCACGACATTTTTTAGAGCCCCGGCCCATTCCACCCCGACCCGATCGAAACTGCGGTAGATCCGAAAAGTTGCGGTCCCGAGGACCTCCTGGATGAGCCGGGTTCTCTGCTCATCGGGATGGGCGATCACCACCGCGGTGGGAAGATCCTCGAGCACCTCTGTGGCGTGGCTAGGTCCGGAAATCACGGCAGGATCTTCCGATACGCCACATTGGGTGAGAATCGCGGTGGGCAGCAGCAACGTCTCTCTTTCCAATCCCTTGGAAGCCGAGACCCAGATAGCATCACGGGGAAGATCTGCTCCCGGACCTGCGAGATAACTTCTCAACATCTGGGTCGGCACGGCACTGATGACAAGATCGGTCGGCTCGATGACACCCTCTCCGGCGACAGAAACCTCGAATCCCGCTCCCAGAGAGTGATCGGGTAACAGGGCGTGTTGTCCCCGGGCCAGTTGCTCGGCACGCTTGCGGCTGCGGCAGTGGATCGTGACGTCCGCCCCTGCCTGGCGGGCCACATGGGCCAGAGCCGTTCCCCAGGTGCCTGATCCGGCTATCAGGACTCTCATCGAGGGCTCCCCTCTCGACATCGCTGGCGATACTCCTGGATGTTGGATTGGTGCCGAACGATCACCAGACACGACAGGACCAGCAATACTGCCCCGAGAATTTTGCCAGAGGCGCCGGTCACATCCGCAGTTCTCAACCATCGCCCGATCTGATCGGTACCCAGAAGCAGCGGTGTCGAGATCAGTAAGCCGGTCACCGCAGCCCCCACCGAGGCCATTCCGACACTGCCCGTCAATTTCCTGCCGACCCCCCAGGCCAGGAGCATCAATGCGGCGATCCACGGTTCAAGGACCAGCAACACGCCGCCGGTGGTCGCCACTCCCTTCCCTCCGCGGCCACGCAAAAACGGTGAAAAGCAGTGCCCCAGGACCGCCAGCGCCCCGATCAGCAACGATTGCACCGCATCGACTCCCAGCTGCTGACAGATAAGAACCGGGGCCGCGCCTTTGGCCACATCGAGAGACAATCCGACGGTACCGATCTTTCTCCCGGCGATCCGACTGAGGTTGGTCGCACCGGGATTGCCACTTCCCTGGCGCAGCAAATCGATTCCGCGCGCCCGGGCGATGAGCCAACTGAACGGAATCGAGCCCCACAGAAAGGACCCGAGCAGAACCCACAAGAATCGAGAGGTAAAGAAATCGTTGCCGGTCGACAACGTTGCCGTCGCTGAGAGGAATGCCGCAGGAAATCCACCCGGAACCAGCAGGTCCGCAGCGAGTCCGCCGGGTCCAACCATCGAACGCTTCCTATCTTCGCACGAGCCACCGGAGCGGGTCAGTCCTCCCCGATCAAGGAGGCAGTACACAACCGAGACTCGAGGGGCGCAACCCTCAGTAATCTCATTCCAGATGTTTCCCGGATGGTGGAAGATATTCGCACTCTCCCCCGGGCTTGCGGAAAGGAGCGGGATCTTGAGCCGATATGACCGCCAGCAGAGAACCCGCGGCGGAACAGAACTCGATGAGCGCTGGAGTCAGTTGCGAATCTTGCTGGTTGGCTGTGGAGGCATCGGAACTCCGCTGGCGCAGTCGCTGGTTCGGGGCGGGATCGGTGCACTCACCATCCTCGACGGCGACCGTGTCCGCGAAACGGATCTGCATCGTCAAACCCTCTTCCTCGAGCAGGATGCCGACCAATCGGTAGCCAAGGCGACCGCAGCACTGAGAACGCTCGAACAGATCGGAGGCAGGACCCGGATCGAGGCTGTCGCCGATATGCTCACACCGAACAATGCCAGCGACATCTTTTCGCGTCACGACGTCGTCCTCGATGCAACGGATCACATCCCTGCTCGACTTCTCATCGACCGCACCTCACTGGCCACCGGTGTCGGCTGGATTCATTCGGGAGCGATCGCCGACCGATGGGTAGCGGCGTCCTTCCTTCCTCCGGGCAGTCCCTGTTTTCACTGCTGGATTCCCGAGTCCCCTGCACCAGGTTCGATCGGAACTTGCCAAACAGAAGGTGTCCTGCCGGTCGCCTGCCTGGCGGCAGCATGTGCCGTGCTGCGCCTGCTAACATCCTGGATCCGTTGTACCGATAGATCGAATCACCTCGACAACACCAGGAAGATCATCCGTGGCTCGGTGGACGAGGGTGAGACCATCGTTCGACTGCAAACCGATCCCCAGTGCCCCCACTGTTCAAGAGATGTCATCGGTTCATCACGATCCACCGATACCGGGTCGGTACATCTCAGAAAACTGTGTGGTGCGGGATCGATCGAGGCGTGGTTAGACCTCGATCTCGACGAAATCGAGACTCGTCTGCGACATGTGGACACGAATCTCCTGATCAGCCGCGGCTCGGTCTCGGTCCGTGCCGAGGACGAGCACGGAGCATTGATCTGCTATCACGACGGCAGGGCTCTGCTGACAGGAAATCACGGCAAGGAAATCGACCACGCCAAGAGTCTGCTCGATGCCTGGCTCGGTGAGGACGCGCTGGTCCGGTTCTAGGTCCAAACTGTCGTAGAACCCCAACTTGATCGCCCTACAACTAGGCCATCAACTCGATCGCTAATAACTGGAGATGTCTTTGATCTGAACAGGGCACCTAACTGGGTGCCAGGCGCAACTTCCTGCGTTCGTCTCCGATGAGGTGGAAGAGCCGCTCTCGATCACGCTCATGCTGGTGTTGAGATTCGAACACTTCCTGCCGGGAGGCCTGCAACTTTCGATGCAATTTCTCCGTATGATCCAGACGCTCCTCGACCAGTTGAAGAACATTTTGGAACTTCTTCTGCCCGAACACGTCATCGAAGAGACGAAGATAGAGAGGCTTCAGCAGCGGAGAAAAATACGGGGAAAAATCCTGCGGCTCCAGGAAGTCGTAATCTTCCTCGTTGAGACAGATCAGTTCTCCGAGCGCGTTCTTCAGGTTCCGTTCGGCGAACTTCATCATCTCACGGATGCGACCGACCGTGGAATGCTTGAGCAGGTCGACGAGGTAACCGTTCTTGAGCCACTCCTGTATCGGATAGTGACTGCGTGCCGTAAGCACGAAGTTGCGGGCTGATGCAAGATAGTCGATTGCACGGCTTACACAGAACAGGGCATCGTCGAAATTGGTGAGGTCTTCGGTAAGAATGTTCCACTTGTTCTCGGTCGCTTCGAAGTTAACAGAGATGGCAAGGACCGGTTCGTCACCGGAAAGGTCGAAGCTGCTCAAGGCGGTGGTCCGCTCCGACTGTAGCCCCTGGATCTTGTCGTGGAACACGCGGAAGGTCGCGAGTTTCTCGGCGGTATCACTGATGTTGAGTTCGAGATCCTCGAGTTCGCCGAGAATATCCGGACGCATCCCGAATGACAGGAACGAGTCGCGAAGCGGCTTCAGATCGAGATGAGGATCTTCCTCGACGATTCCGAGTGCGATCTGTTCGAATCCTATCCCGCACAGTTGGTCACCTGAACCGGCATCCTGGTCAGGATAGCCATCGAGTGCCGAAAGTAATTGATCACGGTAATGGCGTAGAAAATGAACACGGGTGGAAAGACGTTGTTCCTTCTCGAGTTTGATCTGGCAATAGCCCAGTTCCTTCTCGATCTTCTCCAGACGGCGAATCAGGGACAGGTCTTTTCGCATCGATGTTCCTTCCCGCGTTCTTCTCCAAGGGATCAAGGAGAAGAAGAATAACTCGTCCGAGATCGGAGACTACAACATGTAAAAAAGATCACATGCCGTATCAGACGCAGGAGGCCCCCCCTCTCCACGTCAGTCAGGATCGTCTTGAATCCCCAGGATAAATGCACTCGGGACTTGCGAATCAGACCCCGTCCAATCAAGATCAAATCGTACCACAAACCACATCAAAATTGCACGGGTGCAGTTTGATGGGTTCACCATCTGTCACGAAAGAGACTCTCTGATGGTTCCCTGGATGCTGATCTTCCTGACCCTCCTTCATACCGATAACCTGGAGCGCGACGACACCAAGGAACCGGTATTACTCGTAGGATCGGTCGCTCCCTTACCCTATTCCTGTACCGAACGTTATGAATGGGAATGGATACATGACGGAATCACGGTCGGGAAGACGTCGATCCAGTTGGTCGCCCCAAGCGGAGAAAAAGAAGCATGGACCCTCGATGCCCGGCTGCGCTGGAGCCGCCAGGGGCGCTCCATCAACCTTCGACAGCGAACCGACTTCCACGCAACCTCGCTGAAACCGATCCGGACCCGCCAGGAGAAACAGATCGGTGCGCTCGGGCTCGGGGAGCGGCTGGGTATTGTCGCCTGTGAAATTACCGGTACAGAAGCCAGAGTGGTGGTGCAGGATCCGGCTGCCGGTACCCAGATCGACCGTATTCTGCCATTTCCTGACCGGGCCGTACTGCTGGAAAACCAATGCTTCGAACACTGGTTGTTGATCGCAGCGGCACTGATTCGTCCGTCAGAGGAGAATGCAAAGACGGCGACCACCCGCAGGTTCACGGCACTGATTCCGTCCGAATATCGGCTCCTGGAACTGACGCTGAAGCGAGATCGTCAGGAACACATCGGCGAACTCACCCTGTGGCGCTGGAGCGTCTCTTCTTCAGACTTCGAGGCCAAGATCTGGCTTGGTCCCGAGGGCACGCTGGAACGCTATCGGCAGGGTCCCGTCGAGATCCGCAGAGTGCGGCCCGTCGAAAAAACACCGACCAAGGAAAAGGAAACCGACGGGCGGTAGCAGCACCAGCACAGCGAAACACTGATCGCTGAATGCACCTCACTCTGGGATCATATCCCGGATCGAAGCGATGAAGTTGCGGATCTTCTTGAGTGTCTGGGATCGCTCGGTCACCGGTTCCCAGTCAAAATCCGCCACGAAATCATGCACATGTCGAGGCTTGCCCAGCTGCTCGTAAATAATCGTGCTCTCGAGGCGACTGTATTTGCTCAGGGTGTGAAATAACAATCCGATGTTCTTCGCGGCTCCTGGATGTCGATCGGGCCAGGGAACCGCCGCTGGATCTGCCCATGCCCGCCACCGTTCGGGGAACTCCTCATCGATGAGTCGCCGCCAGCGCTTGAAATTGAAACTTTTGCCGCGTCCAAGACCATCGATAGACCCTGCAAGCGGATGATCTAGCATCCGATCGAATCGCTCGTCGTCTCTCAACAACCCGGCACGTTTGCCACGAGCCTTGGCTCCGGCCACAAGCAGCAGATCGCGACTCGTTTCGACCTCGTTGAGGGCTTGTTCGAACCAGGCAGCAATCTCGCCCGACTGTCGTTGTGCCTCGAGTCGATCATCGACACCGCAACTACCTTCCCAGGTCCAGTTCTCGCCACGAAGTGCCGGTTCCCAAACCTCTGCCACCCTCTCGAGAAGTGCCCCGGTGGCCGCACTGGCTCGCCACTGCACCCTCAGGGTCAGCAGTGTGGCGAACCAATCGCGTGGAACCAACTTTCGATTCCACCAGATCTGTGCCCCCTGGATGGTCAGGATTCCTCCGTCGAGAACACTATCCCCGTCGAGCATCTGCACCACCAGTCGCGATCCGGGAGGCAAGGGAGTCTGTCCCGAGAGAATCAGGTGAGCCGGTAGCGTCGGATCCTCCGGACGAGCATGCACCAGCCACGGAATCTGTACCGGAGCGTCCACGGACGGATCCTGGAAGGTGCAATCGAGGATCCAGTTTCCCGCCGACAATTCGAGCGGGTACTCGGAACCTGCCGAGCCCAGCCAGCGCACACCGTCTCCTGACATCTCGAGGCGACCTCCGGCTCCAGCCATCACCTGGCCGTGGCTGTTGACCAGTGGCAGAGGAGTCCCTTGCGCAAGCAGGTCACCTCGGCTCGAGAGGGCACGGATCTTCAAGGTGAGCAATTTCGCGACGGGGATCGGCTCGGGCTCGATGCGAGTGCCGACGGGATCTTCCGGGACGATTCGAGGATCTTCGCCGTCAGAATCTATGGCAGGATTTTCCGTACGCTGATCGCGCTCGGAGACCGTGGTCGGCTCCGGTTCGAACCTGGTCGGGGCCGGTGGAGAATCGAACAACAACCAGGCGACCACAGGGATCACCAGGATTGCCAGCCACAGCATGCGATCAGTGGAATGCTCGCTCATCATTTCCTTCCTGATTCAGCTTGTGGCAGCTCTGGTTTCTCCACAGAGCGCTGACAATAGTTGACCAGGTCTGAACGGTAGTTGTCGGCGACAGACATCACCCATCGACCTCGATCATCGACGTTGAAGGACTCCTGCGGGGACTCTCGTCGGCATCTAGCCGCACCGGGGCAGGATAACAGGAAAATGACCTCGGCAGGGATTCAACTGCTAGGGAAGTCGTGACGATCTCTACCGACTCAATACTGACGACGTTCCCGGGAGGAGGGAATCCCTTCCGATTCACGGTACTTGGTCACCGTTCGTCGGGAGATCCGGACCCCGACTTCCCCGAGTTTCACGACGATCTGTGCATCGCTCAGCGGTTTGGCAGAATCCTCATCTTTCACCAGATCCTGGATGCGAGCGATCACCCCGCCACGCGATTCTTGCGAGCCATCGTCCTTCAGGGTTCCACCTGTGAAGAGGCTTCTGAGTTCGCGGATCATCCCCGGGGCCTGGAACCACTTTCCAGAGATCGCACGACTGACGGTGGACACATTCACTCCCACCGCATCTGCAACGTCCTGCATACGGAGCGGTTGAAGGTGGCGATCTCCATCGCGAAAGAAGCGCTCCTGACGCAACACCACTTCTTCGGCCACCCTCTGGAGAGTCGAGTTGCGCTGAGAGACTGCACCGATCAGCCATTCGGCATTTTCGATGCGCTTCTTGAGGTACTTGCGCAGTTTCGGATCCTTGCCGGCGACCTTGAGCATGTCACGATATTGAGGAGAAATTTTCAGTCGGGGCACCGAAGAGGAATTGACTTCCACCTGAAATTTTCCCTTCTCGTCGGGATTGATGAGCACGTCGGGAACGATGCGAGGGTTCAACTCCTGCAGGAAGGGGCGTCCAGGATGCGGTTCCAGCGATCGAATCACTTCGATCGCCTGCTTGACCTCCTCGATGGAACTTGCGGTGGCACGGGCAATATGAGGAAGTCGATTGTGTGCCAGATCGCCGAGGTGTTCCCTGACGATGAATTCCTCGAGTTTGTTGATCCCGGGGTCGCGTTGCAACTGCAAACAGAGGCAATCGACAAGATCACGGGCACCGATCCCGGACGGATCGAGAGACTGTACAAGGTTGAGGGCGGTACCCATCTCCTTTTCGGAGAGAGGGCGTTGGCCCATCCTCGGATCACTCCCCTGGCGGGAAAAACCATCCTGCAGTGCTGCACGAATCTCTTCGACCGGATGAATCAACCAACCTCGATCATCCAGGTTGTAGATGATCTCCTCGCACAGTGCTGCCTGTCTTGGACTCAAACTGCTGTTCAATCGCAACTGGCCGATGAGATGTTCAGGAAGGGTTTCGGCCCTGCTCTCGGCCTGCTGGATCCACTCGAACTGGTCGTCTTCATCACCACCTCGGGCCCTTCGATTCGGGGATGATTCCGACCAGTAATCGCCCTTCTGCAATTCCTGTAACTGTTCGTATCGTTCCGTCAACTCGAGAAGGTCCTGCTGTTGAGTGGATTCGCCCTCGGGATCTTCGGCCACCTCCGCGGCGGTTGCAGGATCCTCGCCAGCGGACTCATTGGCTTCCTCCGCACTCACCTCGGCCTCGGACCGCTCGAGAGTGACATTCTCTTCCAGTTCGTCCGAGATCCGCTCCTCCAGCTGTTGCTGATTGAGCACCAGGATCTCCATCGACTGGATCATCTGGGGCGAGAGGATCTGTTTCTGGATCTGCTGCTGGAAGAGACCCAAGTCGAGTCGCATCTTCGCACCCTCTCTTGCTTCGCCCGCTCGGGGACATCAGGGCATCGAGAAAAGAGCCACCAGGGAGGAGGGGGGATGGTTCCCCCGGTTGTGACCTCGTTCCCCGGCTGAGGCCACAGTCGCCTTATTCACATACACAAGTCTATGTATAAATGCGACCTATGGCAATTCTCGATGTTACGGCATCGTTTCTGCTAGTCAAGCCCGGGGAGGGCTCAGCGGGCCGTTTGCAGGCGCCTCAGATTCCACCAGTAAACCGCCAGCAGACAGAATAGCAACAACAGGGGCGAGGCAGAGGGCAACGACAACGGAGCCGCCCCTTGCGGTGAAAAGCCTGGTGCGATCTGCAGCTGGAGGATCCCTACTTGTCCCATCGGCAACGCTACTTGCCCTGCATCGG
>CAWLAN010000061.1:0-15416 GCA_963854815.1 Planctomycetes bacterium UBA1146 | reverse complement strand
ACAGATTCCCGCACCCTCGCCGGCTGTTTCGGCTCGCTCCAAAACGCACAGATCCTTCGATTCACCACCCACCTCGAGGAGCACCTGAGAACTGCCGATCTGATCGTCACCATGGGCGGCTACAACGCCCTGATGGAGGCTCTTTCCTGCCAGAAACCGATCATTGCCGTTCCCAGGGTATCCCCGCGTAAAGAGCAATGGCTGCGGTCGAGCAAGTTTGCCGAGTTGGGCCTCATCAGATGTCTCGATCCTTCTCAACTCGATAATGAAAAACTGGCCTTTGCCATCCATGAAGAGCTCGCACGGTCGAACCTGCCGACTCCCGAAGAGTGCGGACTGGGCATGGATGGTGTCGGAAATTTCCTGGCACGGATCGAAAAACTCCGTGAGCAATATTTCGTGAAGAGAAAGGACCATCCCGTTGGCAAATCCGATCTCATCAGAGCCTGAACCATCCCTACATGTTGCCTACCTCCTGAAGATGTTCCCCCGTCTGTCCGAAACTTTCATCCTCAATGAAATTCTCGAACTCGAGAGGCAAGGTGTAGAGGTAGAGGTTTTCAGTTTATTGCCTCCTGGAGATGGAAGATTTCACGGCAGCGTCAGTGAACTGAAACTCACCATCCGTTACATCCAGCGAGAAAAACCGGAATCATTCTGGATGAAACTGGGAGAATTCGAACCGGGAGTGGTGCCGCCGATGGATCGTTGGGAGCCCGCTGCTGAGTTTCTTCGTAAGTACCGGATCCCCAGGGATCTCGACATGTTATTGCGAGCTCTGATCATCGGCGCCGAGGCGAAGTTGTCCGGGGTACAGCACATTCATGCTCACTTCGCGACAATATCGACACGGATGGCCGCGCTGGTGAAACTCCTCTATGACATCCCGTATTCATTCACTTGCCACGCAAAAGACATCTTCAGGGATACGGTCGATCGGGAACTATTTCGAGATCTCGTCGAGGGTGCTTCATTCGCCATCACCGTGAGCGATTTCAATCGCAATTTCATCCTCGAAAACACGCCCGGTGTCGACGCTGAGAAGGTGATCAGACTCTATAACGGGATCGATCTGAACTTCTTCCAACCAGCGCAGACGCCGCGCACAACCGATCCGCTGCAGATCATCAGCGTCGGCAGGTTGGTCCCAAAGAAGGGATTCGACCATCTGCTCAATGCACTGGCGATGTTGAAGTCCGACAACGTGAACTTCCACACCACAATCATCGGAGATGGTGACGAGAGGAACCGGCTGCAGCAACTTTGTACCCGGTTAGACCTCGATAATGAGGTCGACTTCACGGGAGCTTTGCCCATCGAAGAGGTGCGCCGCAGATGTGCCGATTCTTCGATGATGGTTCTCGGTTGTGTTCCTGACACCGACGGCAACATGGATGCTCTACCTACCGTCTTGCTGGAAGCCCTGGCCCTCGACCTTCCCATCGTTACCACCAGCCTCACTGGTTGTCCGGAGATCGTCGGGGAAGATGCTGGGATTCTCGTCGAACCCGCAAATCCCACTGCTCTTGCCGATTCGATTCGCACCCTGACCACCAACCTCAATGAAGGTAATTTCACCCGGGGAACCGCTCGCTCTCGAGCGGAAAAACTTTTCAACCTCTCCACCAACGTGTCAACTTTACGTGGACATTTCCTGAAAAGTGCCCTTTCGGGGCGATAGAACCAACCGATGAAGCGCTTCTCTTATGTCTGTGCAGATCCCGGTGTTCCCCTTCCAGGACTGAAAGGGGCCTCGGTTCATGTTGTCTCGCTTTGCCGGGCATTCCAGAGACTCGATCTCACCGGTCAGATCCACACCGTCCGGCCCGAGGCGAAGGAGATTCACGGTTTTCCACTGATTCCCATCGATTTGCCTTCCCGAAGAAAACACAAATCGGTCGAGGACCGCGAGAATCGGCTCTTTCTGGCGAGGCTGGAACACCAGGGTGAAGTACCGGACTTCATCTACGAACGATACAGTCTCTGGCATCCTGGCGGCCTGTACCTGGCTCGAAAACTGCAAGTACCCTTCATCCTGGAGGTCAACAGCCCGCTGCCACGCGAGAGCCTTAGTTTTAGACATCTGGCCAACGAACCACTTGCCCATGGACTCGCACGGTTGCTGCTGCGTGATTCCGATGGAGTCGTCTGCGTCTCCGACGAGATTGCGCAATGGGTCATCTCCGAGCGAGGACACGACAAGGGGGTCAAGGTGATCCCCAATGGAGTCGACGAGGAACTGTTCGACCCGGATAATTTTGTTCGTCCCGAAGGACTTCCGGCAGAAGACGTTCCTCTCATCGGTTTCACCAGTACCTTCCGCCCCTGGCATGGAACCAAGGATCTGCTCGGTGCATTCAAGATCCTTGTCGATCGGTTCCAGTCGCCAGCTCATCTACTTTGCATCGGTGATGGACCGGAAAAATCTCGATTCCAGGAAGTCGCTTCTCACAACGGACTCGGCGACCGCATTCACTGCCCGGGTAACATCCCTCATGACGAGGTCAATAACTGGCTTTCCAGTTGCTCGGTCGCGGTCGCTCCTTACCCGCAACTCGATGAGTTCTGGTTCTCCCCCATCAAAATCTTCGAATATTTCTGCTGTGGCCTTCCTGTCGTCGGCTCTGAGGTTGGACAGGTCAAAGACCTGATCCTCCCCGGGCACGGAGATCTGGTGCCCATCGGAGACCTCGAGTCGATGGCGCTTGGTCTGAAGAAGTACCTCGATGATCCGGACGCCTCCAGACGAATCGGAGAGAACGCCCGCCGCTGGGTTCTTGCCAACGCAACCTGGAAGATCCGCGCCTCACAGGTCCTCGAACTCATCGAGGAGGTGAGATGAAGGTCGGCAGCACTGTTCGACGAGGATTTCAGGACTGGAAGACCATCACGGGTCAGCACGGAGATCTGATTCGTGCCCAGTCCTCACTGCTGGCACTCTCCTCCAGCGCCCTGGCGGTCGAGGTCGGATTCGCGCTGATGGTTCCGTGGCCAGTGAAATACATCTTCGACGGGTTGTTGTTTCCCCGCCAAGGAACCTCGCTGCTATTCGTCGAGCCCGGTTGGCCATCCGTGAATCCACTCGCATTTCTTGGAATCGTCAGCACCGCGGTCCTCCTCATCGCGATGGGACAGGGAATTTTCGGCTATTTCCGCACAGTGTTGAGTGCCATAGCAGGCCAGCGGATGATGATGAAGTTGAGGAAGCGAGTCTATTCGCACCTGCTCCATCTTTCCCTCCGCTTCCACAGGGATCAGAAACTGGGAGACTTGCTGCTCCGGATCACCGGAGATGTTCCGATGCTGCGGGATGTTCTTTCCACCGAGATGGTCGACTTCTCCGGACGTGTCATCCAGGCTCTGGCGACTCTCAGCCTGATGGCATGGATCGACCCTGCCCTGACGGTGGTCTCGCTGGTCGTGCTCGTGATCGTTTCGATGCTATCGAGGTTTTTCAGCCGTCGCATCACTCGGGTAGCGAAGAAACAGCGTGCGTTCGAGGGAGAAATCGCCTTTACCACCGGAGAAAGCCTCGCCTCGCTCCAACTCATCAAGTCACTCGGACGGGAGAATGAGATGGTCCGACGGTTCGCTCGCAAGAACCGCTCATCTCTCAGACAGGGTGTTCGTTCGACACGACTCCAGGCTTCTCTCTCGAGATGGATTGAACTCGTCTTCGCAGGAGGTCTCTCCGTGGTACTGCTCGCCGGTGCCTGGAGAGTCCTGGGAACCTCGGGTATGACCCCGGGAGACCTGCTCGTCTTCGTTTCCTATGTCCGTTCGCTGCAGAAACCGCTTCGTCGAGCCTCCCGGCTCGCTGCCAAGGTGGGAAAGGGAGCCGCCTGCGCCGAACGCATCGCGGAGGTCCTGGAAATCGAGCCCGAAGAGAAAGACCTCCCCGGAGCACACGAGGCTCCCACGCTGGAAGGTAGGATCGAGTTCAGAGATGTTCATTTCCATTACCAACTGGCCTCCGACGAACAGACAGATACTCGCATCCCTGAGGCATTGAGAGGCATCAACCTCGACATCCCGGCCGGTCAGCATCTGGTGATCACCGGTCCCAACGGGGCCGGGAAAAGCACCCTATTTGCCCTGTTGCTGCGGCTCTACGAACCGGATCGAGGAGAGATCCTCATCGATGGAGAGCCTGTGAAGGAATGGACCATCCGGAGCCTGCGCGACCAGATCTCGGTGGTGCTTCAGGAGAGCCTCGTTCTGTACGGGACAGTGCGAGACAACCTCCTGTTCCACCGTCCCGACGCCAACGATGGTCAGATGTTGGCGGCACTCGAAGCAGCGGGTTGTCAGTTTTTGCTCGACCATCCAGATGGACTTGACCGCGATCTCGCCGAAGGAGCCGAAGACCTCTCCGGTGGAGAGCGACGCAAGTTCTCGCTCGCCTCGGCCCTGTTGAGGGATGCCCCCATCGTCATCCTCGATGAACCGACTTCGGGTATCGATGCGGCAAGCCGAACAGAAATCAGCCAGTTGCTGCCACGTTTCATGAAGGGGAAAACTCTCATCGTGGTCACACACGATGAGGAACTCGCCAGCTCGTTTGATCGCAAAATCACCATGCAGGCGGGGCAGATCGTCACGACCAGCCACGACGACCAGGGAGAAGGATCACGATGAATCCCATCTCCCTGCCTCCCGATACCCCAGGTGGACTGGAACAACTTCTCGCGGGAGAACTGTGGCCACGGCTGCTCGACGAAGGAAGGGTGTTCCCCCTCGACGATCCCGCCAGCCACATCCGCTACCTGCGCCTGAAGCCCGGCGCCTGCAGGATCTTCCTGCTCGGAGAAGAGCGACAGGGCGCAGATGAACCGCCTCAGGGAATTCTCTTACGCATCTACGACGATAAAGAACGTGCCAGGACTGCATTCGAGAAGGAAAAAACGCGTAGACCTCTTCCATCGGCGGATGGATTGATGTCGTTTTACGACGAGTCTTCCGGTGTAGTTGGACTTCCCTTCCCCAACGATCCAGAGATCCCAGAACTTCGAAGAATTTATGAACCGGATCGATTCCGCAGACTTGCACTCGGGTTCTTACCCGATCAATCGGTAGGCCGATGGCGTCTCCAGAGAAGTCTGACAAAATTCCGCTTACTGGCATACAAACCGGGAAGGCGTGCTGTCCTGAAGGCGAAGTTGAAGTTCCGCCATATCGAGCAAGACCTCAAGGAAAGGGTTCGCCTGCACCTGAAGGTCGAAAAGAAGCAGAGCGCCGGACGATCGATCCGCCAGGCCCGCGAAATCTCGGAGGCCACGGACCAGTGCAAGTTGTTCAGGACACCACGATTCCTCGGGGCTGCATCCAATGGTTCTCTTTATGCTCATCAGTGGAGTAGCGGTTCGCGCATCGATCTCTCGAGTGAAGATCTTCCCCGAATCCTGAAAGGGATCGGATCAGCCATCGCTGAGTTCCACGCTCTGCCTCTCGAACTGAGACCTCTCTCCCCGCCTCAGTTGATGATCGACGAGGTCAACACCATTCGATCAGATCTCTCACGTCTCGTTCCTCAACACGAAACCGAGATCGGCGAGGCGTGTGATGCCCTGATCTCGGCCATCCCGGATCTGTCCCTGCAGCCGTCATCGTTACTCCATGGAGATTTGCACCTGGATCAAATTCTGATCGAAGGAGACCGGCCTCTGCTGGTCGATTTCGATCGCGCGGGAAGAGGATACAGTTGCCTCGATGTCGGTTCCTTCCTGGAAGATCTGCACTCCAGAGGTGTGACCCCAGAAGCACAGGCCGCCTTCGAGCATGGATATAACTCCATGAGCGGAAGTCCTGCGGACAGGGGCCATGTCATGATCGGCAGGGCCATGGCATCGCTCAGAAGAGCTAGCGAACCCCTGAGAGAACTGGATCCAGATTGGCGATCGAAACTGCTCGCCTCGGTGGAGACGTGTCAGCGCTATCTCGAAGGGGATCACCGATGAACTGGACCGACAAACTCATCGATCCACTGGCGATGGCGCTTCGTGAAACCGGTCCCTGGTTACGAGTCGAAGAATCTCGGACCGGCGGCTGGATCTGCCTGGCGGGAAATCCAGGAGATCCGGCCGTGAACTGGCACCAACTCGAAGCCGATGGAAGCCTCAGTACGCTCGAACCGATGAAGGACAAACGGCTGCCCAACATGGCTACCGCCTGTTCGCGGTGGATCGGTGAGGGTTATTCAATGCAACTGGTTGCGTGGCGCGTGGGCAGCCGAAGTATCTTCCGACTGTCACGAAATCACATCCATTCCTACGCCAAGATCTTTCGCAAGGATCGCTTCACCGTCGAGAGGTGGCGGCATCTCTCTGCAGGCTCTCAAGATGGGTTATGGAATACGCCCGAAGTTCTGGATTGGAATCCGGAAGAAAAAATCCTCATCATCGAGGATCGTCCGGGACAGAGTTTGAATCAGCAGTGGACATCGGGCATCTGGCTCGATCAGCACCTGGAATCGATGCGAGAAGTGCTGCGATGGCTCGCCTCTTGTGAGATCTCTGATGGACTCCCGGTTCACACCGTCGAGGAAGAGGTCCGGATTCTGAATTCGAGGCTCGAGGTGTTTCATCGTACCCTTAAGGAACCGCACCCACAGGCGACTGAGATGGTCGAGAAGGTGATCGAGCATCTGGCAGCCATCGGTGACCAGGATTTTATCCTGACCCACCGGGATCTTCACGACAAACAGATCATCACCGCCAAGGAAGGTGGCAGCCTCATCGACCTGGATCTGCTTGCACGAGGAAGCGCTGCCCTCGATCCAGGAAACATCATCGCTCATTGTCGGCTCAGAGCTGAACAGGGGCATCCCGTTCCCTGGCAATCGATCGGTAATATTCTGTCGCAGGATGCGATGGAACGTGGCATCGAAAGCGAGCCACTGATCGGATGGACCGCATCGACCCTGGCGCGCCTCTCGCTGATATACTCCCGACGAAATCGACGCGGAAATCTCATCACCAGGTTGCTCTCTAGCCTCGATGATTTGTTAAAAAGCACTGGAGAATGGCAAGGAGTCATCGGATGAAAATATGGTTCATCATCCCCTGGCTCTTGCTCGGAAGCCCCGCCCCACTTCTTGCCGATCCTCTGCAGACAGACGACCCCGTGAGTGGAGATTTCCCCGTCGGAAGCCGTGTCGAGATCGATGGACGCTGGGATGGCCAGATACTGGAGGCGGTCAAACTGGTCAGGGAGGAACCCGACGAGTTCCTCGAGATCAAAGGATTCATCGAATCCATCGACCTGACCGCGAACACTTTTAGCGTTGGTCCCTTCACCATCGTGGTCACCGACGAATCCGACTTCGACGACGCAGAGGATGAACGGAAATCCCACGAGTTGAGAGAACTGGAAACCGGTTGGCGGGTGGAAGTCGAGGGTGTGTTCGAGAAGCCCCTCCACTTCAGGGCACTGGAAATCCAGGTCGAGACATCACCCGAACCGAGAAAGACAGGCCTGCTCGAACTGGAAGGATTCGTCGAGGCGGAACTACTGGACGAGGATGGCGTTCCCATCGTGGTGATTCATGGGGTCCGTTGTCGCATCGGACCCGGTACCGAGATCCCTGACGGTGTGTATCGTAAATCAGCCCAACGTCGCATCCAGTGGGACGACTGGAGGCCATCTGAGGGAATTCGTATTCATAATGGCAAACTCCTCATCGGGGGGCGTATCAAACATGAGTGGGAGGAGCGAGACAATCACGATCTAAACGGTTCCAATCGTAGTGATCGCCAACTTAGCATCAGCATTGAGGCCACTTGGCCCATCGATCGTGAACGATTCCTTTTCGGCAAAGGAAACTGGAAGAAATCCACCAGAATCGATGAGGATGACGATGGCGACGTAGAGGACATCATCGCCAACCAGAAACGATTCCTGGAGGAGTTCTACTACTACCACCAACAAATTCGCGGCCTTCCTCTCTCCCTTCAGGTCGGCCGAATGGACTTCGATGAAGGCAGGGAGTGGTTTTATGACACTTCCCTCGATGCGGTCCGGCTCGAATGGGAAGAGGGCCCCTATTCAGTCGAAGCGTCCTTCTCGACACTACTGGGTGATCCGCATTTCGACGTCGCAGACCGACAAAACAAGATCCTGGTCGCACGCTGGCGCCAGGAGAGTCGTACTCATCATGCACTCTACATCATCGACATCATCCAGGACCGGGAAGAGATCGATTTCAGCGACCTGGATAGTCTCAACGAGTCCCCCTTCTTCGTCGGAATTCAATCTCACGGTAGGAAGATGAACGGTGACCTTCGCTACTGGTTCGATGGTGCCTACGTCTCCGGAGTCGATGGCTTCGATAAAATCTCTGCCTTCGGAATCGATGCCAGTGTTGCGCGCCGGTTTTCTGACTTGCCGTGGAGCCCCTATCTGTTCGGTGGCTGGGCCTGGGGATCTGGCGACGACGACCCCGACGATGGAACCAACAAAGACTTTCGACAGACCGGGTATGAAGACAACAATAGCCGCTACTTCGGAGTAGCGTCCTATCGTTACCTGGGAGTCGTCATGAGGCCCGAGTTGTCGAACCTGTCTATCGTGACAATTGGAGCAGGAGTTCGTCCCAGAAAAAACGCGTCCATCGATTTGGTCTTCCACACTTATAATCAAGTAGAGGCCTCTTCCGTGATCCGCAGATCTCGGCTGAGGACCCCACCCGATGGCATTCATCGAGATCTGGGTACCGAGTTGGACCTCGTATTCGGCATGACCAAAATACGGGATGACTTCGATGTCGAGCTGGAGGTGGGGTACTTCCGACCGGGCCCCGCATTCGACCTCGAAGCGGATCCTGCCTGGTTCACATCCTTGCAACTGGAGTACAACTTCTGAGATGTCCCCCTCCAAGGGTGGTTCGTTTCTGCTCGCAGCAATGCTTGTGCTGACGAGTTGTGACCGATTCACCCCCCCACTACCGCCCTCGATCGGAGAGTCCCCCGTTCCCGACGGTGGTGGGCTCGGTTCCACCGGGCTGGCTCCCATCTCCCATCCAAGATTTGGAGGGGTCGGAGACCTGGTCGCAGGAGACTCCGTGGTGCGCATCGGCTGGGAACCGGCCACCGATGACAATACCCCTCATGACCAGATGGAATATCTCATCTTCCAGGCGGCAGCGGGTTCACCATTCGATCTCTCGACACCGTCCTGGATCGTCACCGGGCAAAATGACTTGATCCTCGAAGGACTACAAAACGGGGTACCTCTTCGGTTCATGGTTCGTGCGCGAGATACCGATCAAGAAGTGGACCCGAATGAGAATGAATGGCCAGTGACACCCAATCCGGTTCGCTACGTCCGTTCGGGCGCCTCCTCCCAGGGTGCAGATGGACTGACCCCCGAGAGCGCATTCCCGAACCTGGCCCAGGCGGTCGCCAACAGCATCGCTCTCGGCGGTGTCAACTTCCATGTCGCCGAGGGATTCTATCCGGAAAACATCTTCCTGTTCGAGGGGATGATGCTCTTTGGCGGCTTCGGGGTGCAATTCGAAATCGATCAGCGAGATCCAGATCAGTATCTGACCCAGTTCGGCATCGCGTTCCCCAGCGACCTTGTCCAGTTACGCCCGGGAGATCTCCTCAACGGGATCGATGGCATCAGCCTCGCAGGCAACTTCATCGCCGAAACTTGCGTCTTCGCCGAGGATTGCAACGCGAGGATCACCAGATGCCAGATGAGCGGAGCGATCACCCAGGGCATCGATCTTCGCAGTGACTACCTGGAGGGGGAAAAGATCCAGGTTCTGATCGCCGACTGTGTCGTTGCCGATTGCAACGGAGAGGGGATCCGCATCCAGGGGATCCCCGAGATCCGCATCGATAATTGCGAGATTCGTAACAACTTGAACGAGGGCATCGAGAGCCAGTGGATCCGCGCTGACACCGACAACAATGCTCTGATCGAGATCACCCGGTGCCGGATCCGAAACAATGGCGACGAGGGGATCGATCTCGATATCGCCGCCGTCGACGAATTGAATCCCCTTGCCCAGCAAGGGGCTGAGGTACGAATTCGGATACGCCACTGCTTGGTCGAGGAAAATCAACTCGAGGGAATCGTGATCGATCTCGACACGCGAGATGTAGACCAGATGGACATCCGGGTTCGAATCGACGATACCCTGGTCAGAGCCAACTTCATGACCGGTATCTTCATCGACGGGGATAGCAGCGCGGCAGTTCGTATCGCACGTTGTCAGATCAGTGCCAACCATGGTGATGGAATCAGTGCAACTGGCATCGCCAACGGTCCAATCATCTCGATTCAGCACTGCAATATCATCGGTAACGCTCAGGCTGGCATCGCGGCCTTCGGACTTGGTTCTCTCAGAGCATGGCATTGCTGGGTCGACGGTAACAAGGGTGGCATCTATCGATCACCGAGGGGCTCCGTGACCTTTCACAACTGCGTTCTCGCCCCGGGCCATCCGGAACTCAACGTTTCCTCCTTCCAGTACTGCCTCATCGAAGGAGATCTGGCGCCTGCAGAACTGCCTGCTGGAGTCTTCTCTGCCAATCCGGATATGGTGGGGCGTCCCATCTACTACACTCGCGGAACCGGTCTCCCCGATGGCAGTGTCCTGCTCGATGGAATCGCCCCCGTGCCTCTTGAATCGATGGTAGAGATTGCCGACGACGGAGTGCTGCGTCACATCACTTCCAGCGATGGTCCCATGATCACCCTCGACCCGATGCCGACCGAAGTTCCTGACGGGAGTTCCATCTTTTTCTGGGCTCCAGGAGAAGGGCCGATAGAGGATCCCACACCTCTGGCGACCAGCATGATGATTGACGCTGCGGATCCCACATCTGTCGACTCCGACGGATTCCCCCACGACCTCGGTCCGCTCGGGAACAATCCTCTTCATTTCATCGGAGCCGATCCTGCACTTCCCATGGCCCCCGATGAGATCCAGTTGATTTCAGTGGACCCGGGCCCCTCGATGCCCTCCCTCGGCGGATATTGGCAGCTCTCCTTCACCCGTGTTCTTCCTGCTCAGGTCCTGGAGGCGATCCGCGTACAGGTCGAGGGCATCGACCGTACCGAAGATCTCCAAGTCCTGCGCTCCGCCAAAAAACTGTCGGTGAAGATCTTTCCTGAGCCTCAACCAGGCCAACAGACCCTGCTCGAGATCCTCCCTTTCACAGGAGACGGATCAGGCAACGATCTGGTCGGGAGAATCTTCGTCGAACAACAATCAGCACAGGTATTCAGCGAAGATGAAACCAACGGATCGAACGATCTTCCGTCGAGTGCCCCTGAGATCACCACAGATCCTCTGCTCATCGTCGGGACCATCGCCACCGACACCGACGAGGACTGGTATCGAATCGTGCCCACGAGCGCGGGACCTTTCCAGATCGAGTTGATCGCCCGCCGCGATGGATCGCCCCTGATCGGACGGCTCGACTGGTATCTGGCAGACGGATCGATGCTGCTCGGTTCCGCCCAATCGGTTCCCCCCTTCTTCTTCGATCCATACCTGCTCGGCATCGAGGCCGATTCCTCCGGCACACTGCTGCTGAAGGTCTCAGCGGCACAGCAAGGCGGATCCCCCGACCACCGCTATCGGCTGCTTCTGCGGGCGGCAACTCCCTGATCGGAGCATCCGAGGAGTTCTCCGGAGGGAGCCAGAACTCGCTCCAGAGTGGTGCAGAAAGGGTGCGCAGTAGCATTATCGGAGTTATCTTATGCCTCCTGTGCCATCAGGATGACCCTATATTGGGGAAGCACCTGCGGGGAGTGGGAAATGGGAAATCAGCGAGCAGCCACGGGCCCACAGTCGTCGATCGGTACCTGGTACCCGTCGACCGATTCGATCCGTGTGCCCTTATTCGAAGCGATCGAAGATGTTGCGAATTCCTGGGTGGTCTTGCGCGATTCCTCAGGAGAACTGAGCGCCTCCCGGGGCGGCAACATCGAATTTTCGCCCGTTGAGGTAACCCCCTCCGCTGCTCGACCCTCCGACAACGAAGGGTTCCCCATCATCTGCTGGCTGCCTCAGTGCAGACCCTCGTCACTTGGATCCAGAGATTTCCTTCGCGACCATGGAGTCCGAAACTGCTACGTCGCAGGTTCGATGGCAAATGGCATCGCATCGGTAGAGTTTGTCTCTGCACTGGCAAGAGAAGGATGTCTCTCCTTCTACGGTTCTGCAGGACAGAGTCCCGCCGTGGTCTCCGCTGCAGTGCAGCGGCTGAAAGAGACGGTCCCCGGTCGTCCGTGGGGCTGCAACCTGATCCACAGTCCGGCGGAACCGACCAGCGAGGATGAGATCAGCAGGATGCTGGTGCGCGAGCAGGTTTCCTGCGTCGAGGCCAGTGCCTATCTGGATGTCACGGCACCGCTGGTTCGATTGCGAATACAGGGATTGAGCGAGGATGGTTCCGGCAGACCTTTTGCCCGCATTCGCGTGATGGCGAAAGCATCGAGACTCGAGGTGGCTCGACGATTCCTCTCAGCACCACCGGAGGCTCTTGTCACCCAGCTTCTCAACAGCGGTGAGATCAGCTCACAGCAGGCTCAGTGGGCCCGTAGGTTGCCACTGTGCGATGATCTGACGGCAGAAGCCGATTCCGGAGGCCACACCGACAATCGTCCGATGGCCACCCTGGTGCCGGCCTTTGGCCGTCTGAGGGACGAAATCGCCCGGGATCTGGCGGCCACGAGGTACGTGAAGATCGGAGCGGCGGGGGGGCTGGGTACTCCCGACTCGATCGCCTCTGCTTTCGCGCTGGGCGCCGATTATGTGTTGATCGGTTCGGTCCATCAGGCATGCATCGAATCGGGTTCCAGCGATCCGGTGCGCCAGATGCTGGCCGAGACCGGTCCCGCCGATGTGATCATGGCTCCGGCATCTGACATGTTCGAACTCGGTGTCCATCTCCAGGTCCTGCGCAGGGGAACCCTGTTCGGTCCACGGGCAAAACGACTGCTCGAACTGTACCGCAATCACCGTTCCATCGATGAGATCCCGGCCAGCGAGAAACAACGGCTCGAGAAGGATATCTTCCGCATGTCTCTCGATGATGTGTGGCAATTGACACAACAATTTTTCATCGAACGAGAGCCGGCCCAGATAGAAAAAGCCGTCGACGATCCTCATCATCAGATGGCGCTCATCTTCCGGTGGTATCTGGGAAAGTCATCGGATTGGGCCAATTCCGGAGATCCCGAGCGCCAGCTTGATTACCAGGTATGGTGCGGACCTGCCATGGGAGCCTTCAACGAATGGACAAAAGGCACCTGGCTGGCAGATCCAGCAGCCCGATGCGTCGGGGATATCTCACGTGCACTGATGCACGGCGCTGCCCTCTCGACTCGCCGGGAGAGCCTTCGAAGGCAAGGTGTGTCGGTAGCGCTCGATCCGTCGCCGCGAAGAATTGCCGCCTCTTGCTCGACCCTGCTCGGGACCACGACATGAATGCGCCCGAATTGAGGCCCTCAGGAGCCAATTCGGAGCCGATCGCAGTCATCGGCATCGGTTGTCTGTTCCCGGGCTCGGATGACCGGAATAGTTACTGGGCCAATATCCGTGACGGCAGGGACCTCATCGAAGATGTCCCGGACGGATACTGGAATCCCCAGGACTACCACGACCTCGATCCGGACTCGCCGGATCGTACTTACGGTCGTCGCGGAGGTTTCCTCACTCCCGTTCCGTTCCGTCCACTTCAGTTCGGAATCACCCCACGCGATCTGGAAGCAACCGATACATCACAACTTCTCTCGCTCGTTGCCGCCCACCAGGCACTGCTCGATGCAGGATACGATCCACAGCGAACCTTCAATCGTTCACGGGCAGCGGTGATTCTCGGAGTCACCGGCGCTCTGGAACTTGTAGTGCCGCTCGGGGCCCGACTGGGACACCCCCACTGGTGGAGAGCCCTGAGAGCAGCCGGAGTCGACGAAAGCACCGCCTCCAAGGTTGTCCAGAACATTTCAGACTCTTACGTCTCCTGGCAGGAGAACTCCTTCCCCGGTCTACTCGGTAATGTCGTGGCTGGAAGGATCGCCAACCGACTCGACCTCCATGGCACCAACTGCGTCACGGATGCCGCCTGTGCTTCTTCACTGGCGGCGATCCACCTCTCCATGCTGGAATTGAGGAGCGGCCGCAGCGATCTGGTCATCTCCGGAGGTGTCGACACCTTCAACGATATCTTCATGTATATGTGCTTCTCGAAGACTCCCGCACTCTCTCCGAGCGGAGATGCGCGCCCCTTCGACAGCCAAGCAGATGGCACCGTCCTCGGCGAAGGTATCGGACTGGTGGTTCTCAAGAGACTCTCCGATGCGGTGAGGGACGGCGACCGGATCTATGCTCGTATCCTTTCCATCGGAACATCCAGCGACGGCAAGGGTGCGGCGATCTACGCTCCGACGGCTGCAGGACAACAGAGATGCCTCCAGGATGCCTATCAGCAAGCCGGGGTTGCCCCCTGTTCCATCGGACTGGTCGAGGCTCATGGCACCGGAACTGCGGTAGGTGACGCGACCGAGTTGCAGGCACTGCAGGAGATCTATTCCAGAGCCGGATCACAACCGAGTCGATGTGCTCTCGGATCGGTCAAATCTCAGATCGGTCACACCAAGGCAGCCTCCGGTGCCGCAGGTCTGATCAAGGCAGTGCTATCTCTTCACCACAAGGTTCAGCCTCCGAGCATCAAGATCCGCGAACCGTTACAGGGGCTCCAGGATGAAAGCACGCCCTTCCACATCGAGTCGAGTGCAAGGCCATGGATCCGTAGACCCGATTCCCCCCGACGTGCGGCAGTCTCCTCCTTTGGTTTCGGTGGAAGCAATTTTCACGCGGTGCTGGAGGAGAACTCACCCGGGCGCATCGAGACCGATTGGCAGCAGATGGCGCGCCTGTTCGCTTTTTCGGCTTCTTCCACCGACAGACTACAGCACCAGTTGGAGCAGGCTCGTGCGGCCATCGAGGGGAAAGTGTCGCAACTGGAACTGGACTGCATCGCTCGGGATACCAGGACTCGATTCCATCATCACGACGAACATCGCCTCACCATCACCCAAAACCTCGGGGATTCGCTCGAGACTCTGCTCGATGAGGCACTGAGCACGCTGACGCAAGAGCAGCAACAACACTGGAACCTGCCTGTCGGAATCGATCGAGATGGTGGACCACCTCGAGGATCGTTGGCGATCATCTTCCCGGGCCAGGGTTCTCAGAAGGTCGATATGCTACGAGCCGTTTGCTGTCGTTTTCCCGAGATGGTCCAGGTGGTCGACGATGCCGAGAGTGTTTTCTGGAACGAGCAGGGCCAGGCGGGTCTCGCCAGCAGGATCTGGCCACCGAGATCCTTCAACCGCGACCAAGTGGCCCAGGAAGAAGCTTTGCGACGAACCGATGTGGCCCAACCGGCGATCGG
>CAWLAN010000060.1:0-15717 GCA_963854815.1 Planctomycetes bacterium UBA1146 | reverse complement strand
CAGAAAGCAAGGATCCGGCTCTGTTCTTGTTGCTGAGTTTCATCCTGGGAGTGGTAATTCTCGAGCAGTTTTATCGCGTGAGAAAGTTCACGAATCTCAACCAAAGACGGATGGCCAGGCGCCCAGCGCCGGATGCTCTCCACAACACCCCTCCCGTGTTCTAGAACGGAAACAAGTTCCTCACGACATGTCCGGCGATCTGTGGATTCTCTCGCAACCGTCGCCTTGAATATGCATACCATTCCTTGCCAAAGGGAACGTAGACGCGCAAAGGATGGCCATCGGCTACCAACTGATCTCGCATCTTTTCCGCTACACCGAGCAACATCTGGAATTCGTATCGGTCCTTTTCCACATCCAGATCTCGCAGTGAGATCAAAGCAGCCTCGACAAGTTCAGGGTCGTGCGTGGCAATCCCCACCCTGGTAGCCCCGCCCTCCAGAAGTCGCTGTACAGTTTCTTTGAACGACTCCTGAACTTCCTTGAAGTCCTGGTAGGCGAGTGATTCCGGCTCGATGTATATCCCCTTGCAGACCCGAAGATTCGTATCACCTTCTTCGAGAAGATCGCGAACTTCATCTACGGTGCTGCGCAGAAGTGCTTGCACCGCGGCGCCAATACGGTCGGTATCGAGACGCAATTTGCGGTACAGATCAAGAGTGAGGCGAGTAACGCTGGCATCTTCCATATCGATACGAACGAAAGAGTCGTGCAACTCAGCTGTCTCTGTGAGTCGTCTGACAATCGATTCGCACAGGGAAGAATCAAAGCGAAGACCAAGCATCGATAGTTTAATGGAAATATTGGCATCGAGGCCACGATCGTTAATTTCCCGGATGGCCTCCTGGTAGATCTTTTCGCCATCCAGCGCCTGATCTTCGGTCGTGGAATCTTCTCCCAATACATCCAGGGTCGCGCTCATCCGGGAAGCGTTGAGATTTTTGACGCAGTCGAGAGCTTCTTGCAGGGTCGTACCCGCAATGTACCTGCGCGACACCCTCCACACGATCGAACGCGGCACCAGCGGGAGGAGTGCGACGATGGCTCGGTTGATCACAAATCCCTTTCGGCAACGCTGGCTAAAGAGGAGAGCATCCCCCTCCTGGACCCATTAGCATACTGTGGCGAATCCCATGGTGGGAGAGACACGGGTTGGAGCTGTCGCCGGTTGAACATCCAGCAGCAAGCACCCTCTACCCGGCCCGCATTTATCACGACACTGGTAGTGAGTTGGCTGACGATCCGGGGCCTTTTGTGGATCGCAGAAGCGCTCTTCTTCCAGGAAACGGGATATACGTGGCACTCCTCCCTGATCGATGGGCTGTTAGGGCTATTTTGCATCTCCCTGGCCGTACAATTCTGGATCGGGATCTCCGGTATTCGCCTTCCTGTCGTCATCATGCTGCTGATGCACTTCGGAATCCATCTGTACCGCTGGGCCATCCTCGATCCTTCCGGTTGGTGGACCATCTCAACGATGCAGCGCCTCCAGGTCATCTTCGAGGCCAGCGTCTCGATGGTGCTGGTCGGCTTACTGATTCTTATGCCACGTCTCCATGTCGTTCAATCCGCCCAGGAATAATCGCTGTTAGCCCATCGATTCCGATCGAGACGATGGAAGATCGGCCTTCACCCACTACGATGGGATGAAACAGATAGGTCCGGAGATCGGATGTCCCCATGAGGCTGACACTGAAGTTGCTGCTGCTGGCCCTGGCTCCCGCGGCTGTCTTCGGACAAACGACCGTCACGGTCGATGCTGGTCGCGGACCTGTGGTCGTGCAAATTCCGTCGAACTATGATCCGTCCAGCCCCGCCCCTCTCCTCTTGCTGCTTCATGGCTACAGCTTCACGGCAAATTACATGGAGAGCTATTTCAACTTTTCGCCGCTAGCAGAACAAAACGGTTTCATACTCACTTACCCGGACGGCAATACGGACTCTCTGGGATTTCAGTTCTGGAACGCGACCAGTGCTTGCTGTGATAATGACAACAGTGGTGTCGATGATGTGGGATACCTGACAACCCTGCTCGATCTGCTCGAAAGCCAGTACAACATCGACCCTCAAAGAATCCATATCGTTGGCCATTCCAACGGTGGATTCATGGCTCATCGGATGGCCTGTGAGGACAGCAATCGTTTCGCATCGATCGTCAGCCTGTCAGGTGCCGCCTTGAATGATCCCGCACAATGTGCCCCTCTCTCCCCGATGCACGTGTTGCACATCCACGGCACTCTCGACCCGATCGTTTTCTACGGTGGCGGCTTCATAAACGACACCTACCCATCGGCGATGGAGACTTGTTTCCAGTGGGCAGCCCATAATGGTTGCAACCCTACCCCAGTCTCGGGTAGCAACATCAATTTCGATGGTCTAATTTTTGGTAACGAAACCAGCGTCTTGCGCTGGCAAGAAGGTTGCGCAACTGGCGGGTCGGTGGAACTCTGGTCGATCTTTCTCGGCGGACACCTTCCGGCACTCAGCAGTCAGGCGTCGTCGTTAATTTTTCAGCACCTCATCGATCATCCGAAGCCAACAGCACCTGGAGGCTTTATCCGGGGCGATGTCGGTGGCGACGGAACGCTCGATATTTCAGACGCGGTCGAGTTGCTGCTTCATCTATTTGGCAATGGAAATCTCGATTGCCGGGAAGCAGGAAACAGTAACGCGGATGGCAGTCTCGACATCGCTGATGTCATCTACCTGCTCGCTTACCTGTTTTCCAGCGCCCCACCTCCGAGCGCTCCTTTCCCCGGCTGCGGATCTCAACCGATCAGCCTCGACTGCCTCGAACCCTGGTGCCCCTGATTCACCGGCAGTGCATCAGGAAGAAACCTCTGCTTCTTCGGCTACTGGGTGTTCTCTGGGTTGTTGGGGAATTTCGACTCCGGCAGCCACTGCACCGAGAAAGAAAAGAGCCCGCGCCTCTCCAGGAAGTTCGTGGTACCAGTGACCTGCTGATGTTACGCCGGTCACCAGTTTGCGTAGCGCGTCGATGGGCAATTCGAGCAATGGTTCTTTTCTCATCAAGGTCAGAGTTACATCGATGGGATTGCGCCCTTCGGGTTTCCCGGAGTCGCGATCGTGGCGTACCCGGGCTACCCAATCCTCTTCGGCAAGGTGCTCGACAAGATCGGCGAGAGTGCGTTCGGTAGCGAAGGGGTCCCCGCTTTCAGCACTTCGCCAACTACTCCCGAACATCAACCCCATTCCAAACAGGGCGTGCGCCCATTCCGGTCCTTGCAGACGAGCCGGCAGGGAGAAAGGGTCTTCTTCGGCGACATCCTCACTCACAACGCCATCATCGCAGAGCCGCTCGAGAAGAAGATCGAAGACCGGCGCTTCTTGCGCGAGAACCATCCCGGAACGAAGCCCGCCATCCGATTCGAACCAGCGCCACAATTGACGAATCCGTCCCTGACCGAGACGCTCTAGCAGAAAAGAAGCGTCATCGGGCCCGAGAAATCTCTTCCAGCTTTCATCGACGATGGGGAAAAAAAAGGACCTCGTGTTCATGTCAGGACCTCCAGTCAAAGCAAGCATCCAAGGAGAGCTTGGGTCCGCGGCGATCCCGATCTTCTCCCCTGCGGCTTCACAGGGGAAGAAGAACTTCGTCATCCTGGAAAATCCGCAACCACTGCAGCCTCGAGGTGGTCCAGCAGCGGGAAAAACGGAATACGGCCCGGGTTCACCTCGATCAGATCGATTCGGACTCCACCGACCAGCTGCCGGTTTGCAGCAATCCAGAGGGCTGCTCGCCGGAGCCTCTGTGACTGCCGCAAATCGAGTGGCCATCGGCTCTTCGTGGTCCGGTACTTCACCTCGACGATGACCAGAACTTCACCCTGCCACGCCAGCAGGTCGATCTCCCCGAGAGGTGTCTTCAGATTGCGCGCCTCGATGCGCCAGCCCTTGAGCCGCAAACGCCATTCGACGTATTTTTCAGCCCACCGCCCGGAAACGGACACTGAACGAAAAAAAGCCCCCCGGTGTCGCGGATTGCGATTCCGGGGGGCTCCAGGTTGTTGATTTATCCTGATCGCGAAGGGAAAACTCCTCGTTATCCGGCCGGGATCTCCTGGCTCTGTGGTTTGCTCTTGGCCTTGCCTTTGTCCTTGTTCTTGACCTTGTCTTTACGCCGTGTGGCCACTTTTTCGCGCACCTTGGTGGCCTTGCCCACACGGTCCCTGAGATAATAGAGTTTCGCACGGCGAACCCGACCGAGACGTTTCACCTCGACTTTTTCGATCCAGGGTGAGTGGAGCGGGAAGGTACGTTCCACACCCTCTCCTGCGACAATTCGACGGACCGTGAAAGCAGAGCGACTACCGGCATTTTTGCGGCCGATGACGGTGCCGTTGAAGATCTGGATCCGTTCCTTGTCGCCTTCAACTATTCTGACATGGACATCGACGGTATCGCCGACATGGAACTCGGTGAGTTCATCCGTTTTCAGATGATTTTTCTCGAAATCATCGATCTTGTTCGACATCTTCTTCTCCCGGAATCCCTTCATGTGGGACTCCATCTCGATTTCTGCCCGGAGAATCCCCATCGCTTGCGGGATTTCCAGAGTTTCCGGTGGCCACTTCACGATGCCCCGGACCTTGCTGCCCGGAGTTTTCGCGTCGCCACTTCTCGATGGCTCCGTGGTCACCGCTGAGCAGGACCTCCGGAACCCCCCTCCCCCGGTACTGGGGTGGACGGGTCCAGTGTGCGTGATCGAGACCATCCGGTCCCGTCCACTCGCTGAAGGAATCGCGCAGGGCGGATTCCTCATCCCCGAGCACCCCCGGCAACAGCCGCACAGTGCCCTCGATGATCGCCATCGCTGCGACCTCACCGCCGGAGAGAACATAGTCTCCCAGCGACACCCGTTTCCACGGGTAAGCCTCGACGATCCGCTCGTCGTAACCTTCGTAACGACCACAGAGAATGACCAGGCGCTCAGCGCCTGAAAAATCCTCCAGGTCTTTCTGCGCCATCTTCTGGCCCTGAGGGCACGTCAGAAGAGGCACCGTCCCGGCGGCGGGTTGCTTGCCCGGCTCGAGGCCCAGCAAGTCCATCGCCCGGAATACTGGCTCCGGTTTCAGGAGCATTCCTGGACCGCCCCCGTAAGGACGATCATCTACGGTCCGATGTCGATCCTCGGCAAAGGCCCGAAGATCGGAGATGCGAACATCCAGCCGCCCTGAGCGTCGAGCAACCCGCACCATGCCGTGACGCAGGAACTGGTCAAAGAAACTCGGGAAGATCGTCAAGATGTCGATCTGCACCAGCAACTCCGGATCCAGGCTCCTCAGGCGGCGGGGCCGCCCTGTTTCTTCTTGTTAGCGCGCTGCTGGCAGCGGCGACTCTTCTTGCCGCTGCCCCATTTCACATCGACTTTGCGCAAAAACGAGGTGACGGTCGCGCTCGGACGTGCACCTTCATCGATCCAGTACTGGATCCGGTCGACATGAAGCTTCACTCGCTTCTGGGCATCGTCGACCAGAGGATCGTACCAGCCGAGCGTTTCGAGTGAGCGACCACCACGAGCGTTTCGCTTCTCGATGGCCTCGATACGGTAGAAGGGACGATGCCGTCTTCCACAACGTTTGAGACGGATAGCAACCGCCATGGGGAACTCTCCACTGTACAGATCCGGGAATCCCGGATGGGAAATCGAAATCCGGGGCGAACAAGCCCCATTGCCACAATCCCCCCATCTGAGGGGAAGGAGTGAGGTTACAGCGGGGGCCCAGATCCATCAACAGCGACGAGGTGATTTCTGGCCCAGATCCGGGCCTTTTCTGCCAATTCGGCCCCTAGCGGCGACGAGAATTCTTGCGCCGTTGACGTTCCATCTTGCGCTTCTTGCGCCTTTCGTCGCGGGATGGGCCTTCCCGTTTCTTCCCTGGCCCACCCGGACCCGAAGCCGATGATGGCGGCATCCCTGGAAAACCAGGCGGCAAACCCGGCACTCCCGAGCCACCCATCTCTCCTTCACCGGAGAGAGTCTCTTTCATCTCGCGCATCCCCTTCAACTTGCCGAAGAAACCCGAATGCTTCTTCATCTGCTGCATCATCCCCTGCATCTGCTTGAACTGTCGCAACAAGCCGGTGACATCTTCGATCTTCCGACCTGAACCAGCAGCGATACGGCGTCGCCGGTTGGTGTTGAGAATCTCTGGCCTGTGCCGCTCCGTGGCGGTCATCGACTGGATGATGCTCTCGACGACGACGATCTCATCACCCTTGATATCGAGTTCGTCGAGGCGCCCGCCGATCCCGGGCAAATGCGAGAGCAGATCCTTGAGCCCCCCCATCTTCTTGATCTGCCTTAATTGGGACAGGAAATCCTCGAGGTCGAAATTGGCCTCGAGCATTTTCTCCTGCATCTCGGCCTGTTCCTTCTCATCGATCACTAACTGGGCACGATCGACCAGGCCAACGACATCTCCCATGCCGAGGATTCGCGAGGCCATCCGATCCGGGTGGAACTCCTCGAGACGATCCAGTTTCTCGCCGACCCCGACGAATTTGATCGGCTTCCCGGTGATTGCTTTCACTGACAGCGCTGCGCCACCTCGTGCATCGCCATCCAGCTTGGTAAGGATCACGCCGGTAAGGGTGAGGGACTGAGAGAAGGCCTCGGCCGAACGCACTGCATCTTGCCCCGTCATCGAATCGCAGACGAAGAAGATCTCGTCGGGCGATATCTTCTTGGCGATATTCTTCAGTTCCGCCATCAGTTCTTCGTCGATATGCAGCCGCCCGGCAGTATCGACAAGCACAACATCGCATTTTTGTTGCTTCGCTTCGTCGAGGGCAGCAACGCATACCTCGACCGGTGAGAGTCCTTCGCGATGGAAAACCGGGACATCGATCTGGCGCCCGAGAACTTTCAATTGTTCGATTGCAGCCGGTCGTTGCAAGTCGGCTGCCACCATCATCGGTTTGCGTTTCTTGCGGTCTCGAAGATAGAGCGCCAGTTTCGCGCAGGTGGTCGTCTTACCACTGCCCTGAAGGCCAGAGAGGAGCACCACCGTCGGACCCTTGGCACGATAGGAGAGTTCGTGATCGACCGGCCCCATCAGCGAGGTCAGTTGTTCCTGGACCACCTTGGTATACATCTGCCCGGCATCGACACCTTCGATCACCTCGGCACCGAGCGCTGCTTCGCGAACTCGTTGCTCGAACTCCTTCACCACCGGTAGGGCTGCGTCCGCTTCCAGCAAAGCCCTGCGAATTTCACGCCCGGTCTCCTGGACAATAGCCTCGGTAATCTTCTTGCCGCGCAGGCCGGCAACGATGTCAGAAATCCGTCGGGTGAGTCCTTCGAGCATCGCTTTTCCTAGACCAGTTCCATATCGAGATCGAGATCCTGCTCGACTACTTGTTCGGGAAGTCTCTCGACCTCGGCTCCGAGACCACGCAGTTTCTCTTCCATGCGCTCGTAACCCCGATCGAGATGGTAGATGCGATTCACATCCGTGACTCCATCGGCCACCAGGCCCGCCAGTACCAGGCAGGCGCTCGCTCTCAGATCGCTCGCCATCACCTTGGCGCCAGACAGCGAGGCACCGCCCTCGATGATGGCTATTGGGCCCTCCTTGCGAACCTTGGCGCCAAAGCGACGCAACTCGGAAAGATGATTGAAGCGATCGGGGAAAACCTTGTCGGTGATGAGACTGACTCCGGTACCGTGACAAAGCAGCGCCATCAGGGGGCCCTGGAGATCGGTCGGGAAACCGGGATAGGGCAACATCGAGACATCCACAGGAGTCACCGTATCAACCCCTCGAACCGTCAGTGTCGTTTCTCCAACCTCGACGGGCACCCCGATACGCTCCAGCAAATTGAGAAGAGCGCTGTTCTCTGATGGGATGCAACCCTCGACGGTCACCTCGTCTCCAGCGATCGCCCCGGCCAGCACATAGGTCCCTGTTTCGATGCGATCGGGAGGGACATCAAAACTGGTAGCGCCAAGACAGCCTGCGCCCTCGAGACGACCCTGACCTTCGATGTGAATCTCGTGAGTGCCATCCCCTTCGATCTTGACACCCATCGCTCGCAGAAAGCCGGCAGTCGCCCGTACCTCTGGCTCGCAGGCAGCCCCCTCGATGAAGGTGTCGCCATCGGCACCGACTGCAGCCATCATCACGTTCTGGGTTCCGAGCACCGTCGACCCCATCGGGCCAGAGAGATAGACCGTACCGCCTCGCAAGCGCGGGGCGTGGGCCATCACGTATCCATTTTCAATGGTCACCTCGGCACCGAGTGCCTCCATCCCGCGAATATGAAGGTCGATGGGTCGATCACCGATATTGCAACCACCGGGCAGGGACACGATCGCCTTCCCCCGGCGAGCCAGCAGTGGGCCCAGCGCACAGATGGAAGCCCGCATCTGGCTGACCTGTTTGTAGTCTGCCCGGGTATTGCCGGAGTCCGTCACCTGGAGCGACACCGACCCATCCTCTGCAACTTCCGATTCGACTCCGAGCGTTTGGAGAATTCTCAGAGACATCCCGATGTCGCGAAGAGCGATAGGTACATTCTGGAGAGTGACCTCCCCATCACACAGGAGACTGGCGAACAGTATCGGGAGCGCTCCGTTCTTCGATCCGGAGACTTTGACGGAACCGTTGAGACGGTTTCCTCCATGGATGCGGAATATGTCCAAGGTGGAGCCTTTCCCCGTCATCCGGCGTCCGACGGCGAGAATACGATTCTGATCGATCGTACCGAGGTGTCAACGGCGCTTCGAAGGCCAGGCAGCTCCGAGACCGAAATTCATCACCGCCTCAAGTCTCAGCCCGGATCCGAACGACTCTCGGGATCCCAGCGAGATCGGAGCGGCAACTGCCGTGGAAACCGCGGCTGCGAGCATATTGTTCGATGGATGAACTCTGGTGGATGCCACATTCCAGCAACAGGGAGCCACCCGGAGCGATGTAGCGACCGAACCCGTCGATAAGAGCCCTGTGATGACCGAGCCCATCCCCATCCAGATGGTCGATGAGGGCCACAGCTGGCTCGTAGCGGGCCACGTCATCGCTCAGCAACGGATCTTCCGGGGCGATGTAGGGCGGGTTGGAGAAAATCAACTCGAAAGCTCCATCGAGCGGATCGAAATGACTGCCGGCTCGCAACTCGACTCTCTGTTCGAGGCGATGTCGCTCGAGGTTGCAGGCGGCGACCGCGAGCGCTGGCTCGGAGATCTCTACTCCCACTGCCCTCAGGTCCGGCCGCTCCTTGGCCAGCGCGATCGTCACCGCGGCAGACCCGATGCCGATCTCTGCGACCCGCGGTGATGGAATCCCTTCCAGCAACATGAGAGCCCAATCAACCAGCAGCTCCGTCTCGGGCCTGGGAATCATCACCGCTGGCGTCACCTCGATAGTGTGGCCATAGAATTCCCACTCGCCAAGAATGTGTGCCAGCGGCTCTCCGGTGGCGCGCCTTTCGAGCAGTTGGTCGAAACACTCTGCATCGGTTGCGGAGATCCACTGGTCGGATCGTAACGCTGGGTCGCGATAATCCACCTCGAGCACATGCGCCAGCAGCCAGCGACCATCGAGCTCGGGAGCATCGGAACCGGATAGTTTCTGCTCGGCTTTTTGCATCAATACTCTGGTAGAGACTCTGGAAGAACCCACTTCAGAGTGCCTGGACCCGCTCTTCGCGGTCGTGGGCGTCGAGTTTTTCGATCAGCTCATCGATGTCCCCCAACATGAACCGGTCGAGATTGTAGAGGGTGCAATTGATGCGATGGTCGGTGATGCGATTCTGCGGAAAATTGTAAGTCCGTATCCGATCGCTCCGGTCACCGGATCCGATGAGCGAACGTCGCAGGGCGTCCTCTTGCTCCCGAATTTTTCGATCTTGTCGTTCCTTGAGTCGGGTCTTCAACAGACGCATCGCCTTGTCGCGATTTCTGTGCTGCGATTTCTCATCCTGCATCGAGACCACCACGCCAGTGGGGATATGTGTGATACGAACCGCACTGGAGGTCTTGTTGACGGATTGCCCGCCTGGGCCGGAAGCACAGAAGGTATCGACTCGAAGATCTTTCTCCTCGATCTCGATCTCTGCCTCTTCGGCCTCTTGCATCACAGCCACGGTGATGGCTGATGTGTGAATCCTTCCCTGAGCTTCGGTGGCAGGAACCCGCTGAACTCGATGGCCTCCCGATTCGAAGCAAAGCCGCGTGAAAGCACCCTTACCGCGCACAGCGAAGGTGATTTCCTTGTACCCGCCCAGGTCGGTCTGGCTCTCGCTGAGAATCTCGATCTTCCAGCGGCTCTTCTCGGCATACAGGCTATACATCTTGAAAACATCGGCGGCAAACAATGCAGCTTCATCCCCGCCAGTTCCAGCACGCACCTCGAAGATGCAATCATCACCACCCTCGACCTGTTGATCGAGAATCTTCATCCGTATCGCCCGAGCCTGCTCCGAGAGCATCTGCGAAAGTTGCTCCTGCTCCTGCTCGGCGAGTTCCTTCAGTTCTGCATCATCATCCGCATCGATGATCTTGAGTGCTTCGTCCAGATCGAGACTGGTCTTACAGTAGGCACGATAAAGCGCGACCAGTTGCGCGATGGAACCGTGTTCCTGAAGCAACTCCTGAAAGCGGGCACTATCTACCTGTTGGACCGGATCGCCGATGAGTTGCTCCAGTTCGACAGACCGCGCCTGCAACTGGGCGAGACGCTCGGCGAGTTGCCCTTCTAACGGCTTGTCCAGGAAGTCAGCAGTGTCCTTCTCGGCTGCAGCCATCGGGCGACCTCTCTGGAATCGATGCGACGCACCCCGGGGTACGTTCCAGGATGAGAAAGCGGGCCGGAGGGAGGCAACTCTTGCCTCGCGCCGGCCCACGTAAGGATAACGGAACTAAGAATCAGAGTCGGCAGGCTTCTGGTCGGAGTCCTCTTGTTCAGCGGAATCGTTGGCTGCCTCCTTTGCAGGGGCTTCCCCTGCCGGAGATTCTTCTGCCGGAGATTCTTCTGCGGGAGCTTGCTCTGCGGGAGCTTGCTCTGCTGGAGTTTGCTCTGCTGGAGTTCCCTCTGCTGGCGTTCCCTCTGCTGGCGTTCCCTCTGCTGGCGTTTCTTCTACGGCAGCTTGCACTTCAGGAGCTTCCGCGGCGGGTGCTTCTGTTGTCTCCTTCTTCTCGGTAACAGGATCCATTTTCGTTCCTTTCTTTGTTGAAACGGTTTCTTCTTTCGCAGCAGCCTCCTTGGTGGCGGCTTCCTTGGCAGCAGCTTCCTTGGTAGCAGCTTCCTTGACAGCAGCCTCCTTGGCAGCAGCCTCCTTGGCAGCAGCCTCTTTGGCCGCTTTTGCTTTTGCTTCTTCTTCGAACTTCTTCTTCTTGCCCTCGAGGATCTTCTTGCGCCGCTGCTCGCGAGCATCCTTGCGATCGGCGGCATCCTTGCGCGCGGCTTCCTCTTTCTCGAGTTGCTTTCGATGCTTCTCGGTACGAACCTCGTCTGCCTTGGTGATGACCTCGGCGGCCTTGCCTTCTTTCCAGCCGAAACGCTTCTGGAACTTCTCGACCCGGCCTGCGGCATCGATGTAGGTCTGCTTACCGGTATAGAAAGGATGCGAAGCACTCGAGATGTCGAGTTTGAAGAGCGGGTACTCGTTGCCATCTTCCCACTGAATCGTCTCGGTCGTTCGTACGGTCGAGCGCGTCAGGAAGGAAAACTGCGCGTTGCTGTCCTGAAAAACAACAGAACGGTAGTCTTCGGGGTGGATGTCCTTTTTCATGCGATCAATCTCCGGTCGTCACCATTTCGAGTCGCCAGGATATCCCTGCACCGGCCACACGCGCAGCCTCCTGGGTGAGGGGTCCTATAACTCCATCTGCCCGCCGGTAAGGAGCCGCCATCTGCTCGAGGCGATGGCCCCAAGGCGAATTGGCCCGGCTCCCTCCACAGCAATGGGCGGGATCTGGAATCCTACGAATCCACGCCTCCTACTGCAAGGGAAGCCGTTCAATATCCCAACAACAACCCAGGCTCATGTGGCCCGATCGCCCTCGATCCTCTACCATCAAGGGTGGAGGAGGGCGATTCGCATGGCAGACCCCCTGACGCTACGCTTCCGGGATTCCTCCGGAGACCATCAGCATCAGATCAGTGCCGGCCAGACCATCATCGGTCGCGCCAAGGTCTGTGAATTATTCATCAACGACGACACCATCTCCAGAAGTCACGCCCGGATCTTCGAACAAGATGGGGCTTACTTGCTGGAAGACCTCGACAGCAGAAACGGTGTCTTTGTCGGAGATCGCCCGGTGCAATCGGTATCTCTTGTCCCAGGCATGGTGCTACGGCTCGGGAACGTATCGATCCTCGTTGATCGAACGGGTGGCTCCACTTTCAACGTCCGACTGTCGGATGACTTGCCCGAGCAGGGAGTGATGGACTCTCTCATCATCGATGATCTCCAGAAACATCTCGGAGAGAGTTCCGTAGGCACAAGCCAAGAAGGAACACCAGCAGGCCTCGGGGTCGCGCTCGAACTGTTCCAACACGCTGCCGAGACTCTACTCACCGGATCGGACCTCTCCGAGGTCACCGAGGGGGCGGTCGGGCTCGCGCTGAAGTCTCTGCCGGTGGATCGTGGTTTCCTGAGTCTGACCGAAGAAGGGCAACTGGTCCCCCACGCCACCCAGGCTCGGAGCGGACTCGATACGAATCGCCCGATGCGGCTGTCGCGGACCATTGCAAAACAGGTGATGGAAGATCGTACCGCGGTACTGATCCGAGACACCGGTAGCATGGAAGGCCTGGCCACGGCCCACAGTATCGTTCAGATGAAAATCCAGTCCGCCATGTGTGCCCCACTCATTTCCGGAGATGAGGTGGTCGGAATCATCTACGTCGACTGCGTCGACTCGAAAAAAAGCCTCACATCGGAGCACCTCGGGATCATCTGCGTACTTGCACTGATGGTGTCGAGCGCGCTGGAACAATATCGACTGCGCCAGTCGGTGGAAGAAGAGAAACGACGCCGCGAGGAACTCTCATGTCGCCTGTCGCCCAATGTCGTCGAGAGAGTCCTGGCCGGCAAAGCGGAACTCGGTTCCAAGGAGGTGGAGATCACGGTGCTATTCGCCGACATGGTCGGGTTCACATCGATGTCTGAAAAACATGAACCGCGTCAGGTGGTGGAACTCCTCAACGACCTCTTCGACGCCCTGACCGATGAAGTGTTCCGTCAGGACGGGACTCTCGACAAGTACATCGGGGATGCTCTCATCGCCTTCTTCGGTGCCCCCGAGGAGCAGGACGACCATCCACAGAGAGCCCTCAGGACCGGCCTGGCGATGCAGAAACGACTCGAACAACTCGCCGAACTACACCCGGACTGGCCGCCGCTGAGCATGAGAATCGGCATTAACTCGGGACCAGCAGTGGTCGGAGACATCGGCTCCAAACAGCGTCGCGACTACACCGTGATCGGCGATACGGTGAACGTTGCCAGTCGTCTCGAATCCCAGATAGCACACGCCGGAGAGGTTGTGATCGGGCCGCTGACCGCCGAGCGGTGCCACAACGACTTCGAACTGGAAGAACTGGAAGAAACCGCGCTCAAGGGAAAGAGCCAGATGGTGCGCGCCTGGAAGGTGCTTTCAGAGAAGTGCTCCGGGCAGGTCTAACTGCCGCTCAAGCCGCGGTCTCCCCGCTGGAGGCTTCTTCGTCGGGATCGGGCTGCGATTCTATTTGAGGAGACGCGCCCGGATCTTCCGACGTCTCTTCCATCGGCTCGAGCCGTACTGTTCCCGGTGCCACTGTACGATCTTTGAGTGCCAGCACCTGGTCCTTGTCGACCACAACCTTCATTCCCTTCATCGCTTTTCCGCTAAGGTCGAAGATGATGTCTCTCATCAGATCCTCGATCACCGAACGCAAACCCCGCGCCCCGGTACCACGCTTTCGAGCCATCTTGGCCACCTCCCACAGCGCATCCGGTGTGAATTCCAGGTCACCGCCCTCCATACGGAAGAACTCGCGGTACTGGCGCACGAGCGCATTGCGAGGTTCGGTGAGAACCCTGACCAGATCCTCATCATCGAGAGGTTGCAATGCCGTGATCACCGGAAGGCGTCCCACGAACTCCGGGATCATGCCGTAGCGCAGGAGATCCTGGACCCCCGCATGGGAGAAGAGTCGCGCTCGTTCGTGAAGATCCTCGAGATCGATCATTTCTCGATCCAAGACAGCAGCGTCCTCCTCTTTGCGGAAGCCGACCTTCCTGGCGTCGAGGCGCTCGGCGATGATCTCCGGAAGACCATCGAAGGCACCACCACAGATGAACAGAATGTTGGTGGTGTCGAGCTGGATGTACTGCTGCTCGGGATGCTTGCGCCCGCCCTGGGGGGGAATGTTCGCAACGGTACCCTCGAGAATTTTGAGGAGCGCCTGTTGCACTCCTTCACCGGAAACGTCTCGCGTAATGGAGACGTTCTGGGTCGCTTTACCGATCTTGTCGACCTCGTCGATGAAGATGATGCCTCGCTGTGCTTTCTCGATGTCATAGTCTGCCGCCATCACCAGTTTTAGCAGCAGATTCTCCACGTCTTCTCCGACATAACCAGCTTCTGTAAGAGTGGTCGCATCTCCGATGGCAAAGGGCACATCGAGTAACCTGGCGAGAGTTCGCGCCAACAATGTCTTGCCGCTTCCGGTCGGTCCGATCAGTAGGATGTTCGACTTTTCGATCTCTACCTTGTCTTCGTCATTACTAGATGCATCCACAGCATCGAGATGGACCAGCCGGCGGAAATGCAAGTGCACCGCCACCGCAAGAGTTCGTTTCGCAATCTCCTGGCCGATGACCCAGGACTGCAATCCCTTGTGGAGTTCCCTTGGAGTCGGAACATCTTCGATCAGTCGTGGAGGTTCGGAAGTTGCTTCCGGGGGTGTCGTCTCGTTGATGAGCGTGTAACAAAGATCGACACATTCGTTGCAGACGAAGACCCCGGGTGGTCCGGCGATCAATCTCGACACATCGGTGGAACTCTTGCCGCAGAAACTGCAACTCTCGGGGCGTTGCGGGGGGCCACCTTCTGACCCGGAACCTCGTGTCGTGGATACCATCGTTACTACCAGTATCCTAGGTGGTCGCAGGGGCGGTCTTGAGGGTTTCGATCACCTGGTCGACCAGGCCATAGTCCTTGGCCTCTCTGGCTGACATGAAGAAATCCCAGTGGGAGTCCTTCTCGATAGCATCGGCATCCTTGCCTGTGTGCTTGGACAAGATTTCGCACAGGACTTCCTTGTTGCGCTTGATCTCCTTGGCCTGGATTTCGATGTCCATCGCTGTTCCCTGGGCACCACCCCATGGCTGGTGGATCATGATGCGGGAGTGCGGCAGAGCGTGACGCTTGTCTGCGGTTCCAGCAGCCAGCAGTACGGCTCCCATCGACGAGGCCTGACCGATGCAGAAGGTTGCGATGTCACATTGCACGAATTGCATCGTGTCGTAGATTGCAAGGCCCGCCGATACGGATCCGCCGGGGCTGTTGATGTAGATATTGATGTCCTGGTTGCGGTTGTCAGAGACCAAGAACAGGATCTGAGCGATGACAAGATTGGCCGTGTGATCGTGGATGGCATCCCCGATGAAAACAATCCTGTCCTTGAGTAACCTCGAGAAGATGTCATAGGAACGCTCGCCGCGTCCCGTCTTCTCGATGACGAAAGGCACGAGGTTGTCGTGAAT
>CAWLAN010000059.1:0-16070 GCA_963854815.1 Planctomycetes bacterium UBA1146 | reverse complement strand
TGGCTTCGACGCCTCGATGAGGGAAGCGAGAAGGACTCGCAGTGAGCGATTCCGAAGCGCTCTTTTCCTGGTGGGCTTCTGTCGAGGAGGCAGTGATCCGCGGCGATGGAGATGCTCCTGCTGCTCCACCCGGATCGCCGGACGAGGTCAAGAATCTGGCAGAGGCAGTAATCGCTGAAGTTCGCTTCGATCTCGATCGTGCACAGCAGTTACTCGACGGGATCGGTGAGCTGGAAGATTCGTGGCAGCGGGTAGTGCGGCTGCTGCGATTGCGGTTGCAGTTGAGACGCAGTCAGGGAGACCTGAAGATCCTCTCCAAGTTGAAGGAGAGTGTCCTTCACCTGATCGATGAACTGCCTGATTCGGAGATGCCGACCCGTGCCCGTGCCCTGGCTCTGCAGGCGATCATCCATCTGCAAGAAAACCAACCTGGTGAAGCCCTCGATGTGATGGCAGTTGCGATGGACGAGATTGGAGATGCTCCTTCACGCCCATGGTTTCTCGATACCATCGCCCAGGCCTACCTCTATCTCGGAGCCTGGAGTGAGGGACGACGTACCCTTCGCAAGTCGATCCTCGCCAAGGACCTGGTCGATGATCATCTGGGAATTGCCATCTCATCGGGACATCTGGCGCTTTCGGAGATCCAGGGCGGAAATCCGGCTGCTGCCCTGGAAGTCCTCGATGAGACCTGGTCGAGGAGAGCCGGCGATCTGGAACCGATGTCAAGACTGCGACTTGCGACCCTGCAATTGCAAGCCGCGGTCGAATTGAATGATCCGGAACAGGTTCGCACTCGTGGTCAGCTACTCGACGAGATTCTCGAGGAGTGCGGCGATAGCAGCCACTCTCTGATCGGCTTCGCACTGCTGGCTCGCGCACGGACGTTGGCGATGCAGGACCGGCTCGACGATGCCCTGACTGATCTCGATGCGGCAGGTCAGTCATTGCGTCAGCCAGAGTTGCAATTATTGCTGGCCTACTGGCGTGTGCGACTGGTGCCGAGGGAACAACGCCCCTCGAACTGGAAGGAACCGATCGAATCGATGATTTCTTCGATGGAGAATGTGAGTGAGGGCGAGATCCTGGGTCGCCTTCTGTTTGCCGAGGAGGAGATGCACAGCGGCCAGCGGGAGGCTGCAGTAGAGCAACTGGATGAAGCGTACTCGCGTGCGGTGCAGGCGAACCATCCGTACTGGTTGGAGCTGGTCGACCGGTCATTCAGGGAGGTGGATCCCGAGCGTCATGCATCGCGGACCATCGAACGATTCAGTGGTCGACCTGCCGAGGAGTTGGCGAAAACGACCACCGAGGACGCGACCATCATCTTTGCAGATCTGGCGGGATTCACGCGCCGGTCGACCGAACTCTCCGCAGAGGAGGTGATGGAGACGGTTCGTAGCGTCTTCGAGTTGGCGGTACCGCTGCTGGCGAAATACCAGGTTCGTCCACTTCAGTATCTGGGAGATGGATTACTGGCGGCCTGCCAGGGGGACGATCACCGTCGCCGTGGATTACAATTCGCGATCGATTTTCTCAGGCGAACCGATGCTGCCAGCCGGATCCGGCGAGCGCAGGGGGAGGCGTGGGGGCTCGACTTGCGTGCAGGGGTCAACTCGGGACAGGTAGTGTTCGGTCTGCTCGGTTCCAGTTTCAAGCAGGAGTGGCTCGCCATCGGCAAGACCACCAACCTCGCAGCGAGATTGCAGGCATGTGGTGAGGTGGGAGAAGTGGTGACACTCCCCGAGATTGCCGAGGCTGCTTCCATCGACCCTGCCATGGGGACCATCGAGTCGCACGAGTTGAAGGGGTTCTCCGAACCGGTGCCGCTGCTGCGAATCCGCGTCTAGCAGCAGCCACCTCAGCAGCAGAGCAATCGCAGCTAGATCTTGAAATCGTCCTCACGGAACTCCGTGGCGCGGTCTGAATCTCTCTTCTCATCTCGGGCCAGTACCAGGATTGCTCCGTGAGGAACGATGAGGAACGTCTCACCGGCGAACTCGATCTCGATGGCGGCCTTGCGCAGGAACAACACCTGATCGCCGACGTTCGCTTCCAGCGGAAGGAATTTCAGCGCCGGGGGATCGACCATCTTCCACGGCTCATCGCCGATGTCTGCCGGGGGAGTCATCGGGGTTCCCGGTCCCACTTCGACCACGCGACCACTCTGAACCTCGTTCTTCTCGACAGCACTCGCCGGTAAGATGAGGCCTTCTCGGGTCTTCTCCTCGCCCTTCGTGGGGGCTACGAGAACACGATCTCCGACCACCACCAGTTTTCGACCATCACCGAACATCACGGCCTTCCGTAACGGGTGCTTTCCCCGCAGTAACCGTGATGGTGGCCACCGGATCCGGCTCTGGCAAGAGGCTCCATCGAGACCTCTGGCAGCCTATGATCTGTTCATCGACATCTGATCAGCGAGAAACAGCGAACAGGAGGAGGGTCACGGTGGAGCCTACCGGTGCCAAACCGCGTATTGATCTCCTTCCAGGGCCTCTGGCCCGGGTTCTCGAGGCACTGCGTACCACCGGTACCGATTCACGGTCAAGTCATGCCGCCGCCTTTGCCAGCCTCGAGGCGATCATTCGCTGGCAGGGAATCTTGCTACTGACGGCACGGTCGCGGCTGCAACTACCGGTTGATCGTCTCAAGAGGGTTCAGAATTTTCTGCGCCGGCCTTCCTTTGGTTCATGGGTTGAGGTGTTGCTTCGACACGGTTCCCGCCAACCGGATCGAGTTTCCAGCGGGATCGGGCCTGCCGGAATGCTCGATGACCTGAGGGGGTTGCTCACCTGTCCCCGTCTCGAGTTCGGACAGTTGGTGAAGGAGGTTGCTGGCCGCGGCAGCGGTAAGGCACTTGCCTGGAAAGATGCCATCGAGCATCTGCCTCCCTATCGAAACGACTTCATCGGCCATGCTGGTTTTCTCCCCGACGAGCATTACGAGAAGACCGCGCCTCTCTTCGAACAGGCCTCGGCCGCATTGCTGGAACAGATGGGGCAGTGGTCGCAGGAACTGAGGGTGCACGATCTGACCGAACAAGGAGTTGCCCTGAAACTTCAGGGAGTCGAAACGGCTCAATCTGCACAACAGGCTCCTCCGCAGCAGGTGGATCCGGGTGAGTGTTACATCTCACGTCCGGACGGAAGTTTGCTTGTGGTGTTGAGCGAGATGCTGCACTACCAGGATGACATCGCCTATCTCTTCGACCGCACCCCCAGGGAACGGCGCACCGAGTTCATCGACTTTGCTTCGGGCCACAGGGCACGCCGTGACGGAACAGCGCTACTCGATTCCACCTTCACCGAGAACCTCAGCATCGAGGCAACGGAGGGGAGTTCCGCCGAGGTCGTCACGGGCCGCATCTCGATCCGAGGTCATGCCCTGCGCGACAACATCACCATGGGGGAGAAACTGTGGGTGCGTGTGGTGGTGGGAAATCGTTCCCCTGTATCGGCCCGATGCACCATTCAATTGCCAGAAAACTCTGGCTGGCGCTGGAGTGATGAGACCATCCCCGAGAAAAAAGAAGTCGGTGCCGGAGAACGCGAGGTATGGCTCCTGGGTGCAGAGCCGCTCCACACCGGAACGATAGCGCCCCCCGTCTTCGAGGTGCTCTCCTCCTTCGATGCCCGACCGGTGACGGTGGAACCGGAAGGACCGATCCGGATCCGAGATGCCGATCCGATGCCGCTGGTAGGCAGAAAAGATCTACTTGCGCAGGTGATGGACCATCTGGATCCCGAGAGGCGTCCGGGTGCGACCACTCTTATCGGGGGTGCCGAGGGGCAACGAACCGGTGCATTCCTGGCGGAACTCTCGCGACAGGTTCGCCATCGCGGAGTCAGAGATGTGCAAGGCACCTTCCGGGGAGCTGCCGGTCAGCCCTACAAGGGTTTCCAGGATCTGCTGCGGGAACTTCTGGGCGTGTCCTTGCTGGAAACGGATGATCTGGATCTTCGTGAAAAGGCTGCCCAGACGCTGGAGGAATTGCTCGGTGAGGACGTTGCGGCGATCGCCTTCTTCCTCGATGAACTGACCGGTGAAGGATCGTTGGAGCAGACCTCGGAGCAGATGCGCTCCTTCTGGTGGTACCGGCTTCTGGCTGCAGCAGCGCGTGAAGCGCCCCTCTTCATCGCCATCGACGATCTGGAAAAAGCGGATGCGGATTCTGCACGACTCTTCACGGGCCTGATCGCACGTTGCGTTCAGGATCGTGTGCCGATCCTGTTCGGGGCCTGTACCGAGCGTGGAGAGGATGATCGAACCGATCGCCCCGCCGGATGGGGGGGAGAGGTACCGCTTCAGATCCTGGATGTGGATCCGATCGACCAGGCCGTTGTCGAGGAATTGCTCGATCTCGCCTATCCCACGGCGCCTTTCCGTGATGATATCCCCTGGCTGGCCGCCTCCCTGAACGAACGAGCCGCAGGCAACATCGGGTTCGCCATCGATCTGGTCCGGACCCTCGGCCCGACCGGCAGCGGCATTTTTTCTCCCCTGTCGGAGGGTCGCTGGCAGATCGCCGGAGATCCACCGCGTCGTGAGGAGTTCTCGGAAAAGTTACCGGCGCGCCGAAGTGATCTTTTCGCAGAGTCGATTTCTCGTTTCCCCGAGCGACAGGCAGAGGTGCTGGAAACCGCTGCCTTGATCGAGGGAGATATTCCGGTCGAGGTGCTCGAACGGCTCTATGGCGATGCGGATCTGCTCGACGATACGCTCGATCGCTTCGAGACCGATGGGCTGGGAGAGGCAGTCGATACCGACTTGACCCTCTATCGTTTCCGGACCGAGTCTGCACGGTCCGCGGTGATCAACATCTTCGAGGGACGTGGTCGCCGCGCTGCACTGCGTCGTCGTCGCGAACTGGCGAAGGTGTTGATCGAACTTCAGGGCGACATTGCGGAACGGGCCGGACCCATCGGTCGATTGTTGCTCGAAGCTGGTCAGGGAATTCAGGCGGTCGAGTATCTGCTCCCTGCTCTGGAGAGGCGGCTTCAGCAGGGTCGCTACGTCGAGGGCAAGCAACTGGCCGAATCGATCGAACGGGCCATCGGTGATGGTGCAGTACTGTCTCAGGAGGATTCGGGTAGTTTCCTGCTCAGTGCTGCCAGGGTCTTCATCAAACTGGGAGACCAGGAGTCTTCTGAAAAATACCTCTTACAGATCAGTGCTGATTCTGGCGACGAAATATATCTGCAGAAACAGATCCTCCACTCTGAGATTTGCGACCGAAGAGGATACGCCGAGGATTCGATCCGGATCCTGGAAGAGTTACGCGAGGCGGTGGAACGATCAGGAACCAGCCAGATAGCGCAGAAGTTCCAGATCAATTTCGCACTGGCGCTGCAAAAGCAAGGGCGTCTCGATGAGGCGGTCGATGAATACCTCAAGGGCATCCGTATTGCCGAAGAGATGGATGATGAACCGGGTCAGGCCAGTTTGCTCGGAAACCTCGGCAATATTCGTCTTCGAATGAGGGAGTTCGATGCTGCCCGTGAGAATTACTCCCGTTCGATAGAGATCTTTCATCGGCTCGGTCACCTGGACATGGAGACGATCATCCGGGTGGGGCTAGCCAGTGTTGACTTCTATCAGGGCCATCTAGAGGAAGCGGGGGGGATCTACCGGGAAGCGATCGAGACCTATCGGTTGATCCAGAACCGCATGGGATTGGGAAGAAACTACCGAAACCTGGGTGAGGTGGAACGTTTACTGGGGCGCTTCGATATAGCTGCCGATTGCTACCAGCGTTCCATCGAAGTGCGACACGCCATCGGTGATCGCCTGGGGGAAGCACGCAGTCACTTCGATCGGGTCGACATTCATGCGGCCATGGGTGATTGGCAAGGGGCCTGCGCTGCCAACGATTCGGGGCTGGCGATCGCCCGTGAGGTAAAGAGTGCGGCATTGATCCGCGAGGGACAAATCCGTGAGGGTCTCAACCAGCTCTCGGCCGGTCAGGATCCCGAGACGGTCGACCTCTCTTCACTCGCCGAAATGGTGGAGGAGAAGGAACTGGATTCGATGGTGTTGTGGAACACCCTGTATTGCCGTCACCGGCAGCTGAGTGGTGGTCGATTGGATTCCCAGGAGTTCGCGAAAATTCGCGAGCTACTGGAGCAATGTGGCGGGCTCGCCTTCTCGAGACAACGTTGCTTGCTGGGGGCATCTCTGGCATTGGTGGCGCCCGATCGGGAAAGGGCACTCGGGGTGCTGGCACCGATCCTCGATGAGCAGGAATTGCCTCCTGGAGCCCCTCTCGACATGGTCATCTCGGCTCGAGCTAACCTCGAGGAGGATGGATCCGAGGAACGCGAAAAGTGGGAAGAACGCGCCGTCGTGGCGGTTGAGCAGCGTGCAGCAAGGATTCAGCGAGCTTCAGACCGCCGACGCTTCCTCAAAGCCCGTCTCGGCCGTATCTAGCGCCACGAGGCTCGAAAAATACTCCGAACTCTGCTGTCCGGTTGCTTTCAGGAATCGGATCTGACCGTACAATGCTATGTGGAGTGGTTTTCCACCTTTTCTGCACCGCCCGCATGAAATTGTCGATAGACGCGCTCGAGGGCCGTTTTGGCGCTCTTGGTGCAGTTTTTCGGAAGATACAGGCCACGGGGGAAAAAACAGGGTTAGTTCGGGGTACGCCCCGGGGAGGATTCAGATGAAGACGCAGAGCCTGTCTCTTGTGTCTCTCCTGACTTGTGTACTGCTGGCCGCTCCGGTCTTGGCGGACAACGTCATCGCAGTAGGTACTACCGCCGCCCAGCCTGGCGCGGTGGCGATTCTCGATATCACCATCGAGAACGATGTCGCCATCGTGGCGTTTTCGTTCGGTTTGATTCACGATCCTGCAGTCCTCCAGCCGGTGACGATGCAGTATGCAGGGCCCGTGGCGGCTGATTTCGTCGGCGTCGTTCTGACCGTCGATGGTCTCGCCATCGGCGTACTCATCGATTACGAACTCGAACTAGCGATCCCGGCGGGAGGTCCTCGTCTGGTGGCATTGGCCATCTACGATGTAGAGCCTGCAGCGGTGGGTCCGATCGGGATTGTCACGCCGGGCAGTATTGGTAATCCACCGATCGATCCCGAGTTCACCGATCCATTGGGCGGCCGAATCACCCCGGATCTGGTTGCTGGCGCTGTTTTTGTGCTGGGACCGATTCCGTCCGGTGTTCCTACCAACCGGATTCGCAGTGCCTCCGACGGTGTGTTTCGTGCGCACTCTCCCTCCGGAGTTCTCGAGGAAACTGGAGTTCTGCCACCGGGAGCACCGACCGACCTCTTCGTGGCCACCAATGGTGCCTCCTGGGTACTGGTGGCTTCAGCGCTGCGAGTCATTCACGTCGGTCGCACCGGCACCGTGATCAACGAGATTCCCACCGGAGTGTCTCCCACTGCCATCGCTCCGATTGGCAACTACGGTGTCTTCGTCATGCACGATGACGGGACCCTGCAGGTGATCTATGCCGATGGAACCATCCTTCTCGGTGGTGATGGGGTCGGAGATAGCGGCGAGGACGGGGCACTGGGTGCTGCGGTTCAGGTCGGTGTTGTCACCGACTTCGCGCCAGAAAACCCCAGTTCCTGGATATGGGCATCCGGGCAAGAACGTCTGATTCGTCTCAACCCTCAGGGCAATGTGATCGTCGATGTCGATATGGGTCCCGGCAATGCCATCGCCGACATTTCCGGCAGCAGTATCCCCGATGGTTCGGTCTACGTGCTGTTGCCCGATCGCATCGAGAAGCGAGTTGCCGACGGTTCCCTCGATCACGTCCAGCAGTTACCGCCATCGACGGTGCCGACACGGATCGCCGTGACGGCTGCCCCCGATACCGATGGTGTGAGTCATGACCGAGTGGCAGTGCTCAACCCATCGAGCAACCAGGTGTTCATTTACGACTGGAGCCGGAACAATGATGTGACCGCCGTGTCGACGGTCACAACCGACGATGGTGAAGTCAGCATCTCCTGGGATGGACTACGTCAGCTGTGGATTGCCGGTCAGGATCCTGCTACCGGCGATGCTTCTCTCACCTCCTATGACAGTGCAGGAGCAGTGGTCACAGATCTCTCCTTCCCGGGAGAGACGATTCTCCTCACTTCCGAGGGGGGTGCCATCCCCGCAGCTCTGTCTGATGAGGGTGATAGGGATTACGATGCCGATGGATACACCAACATCAACGAGTTGAAGTCCGGATCGAATCTGTTCGATGCGACCAATGATCCGGCCGATGCGGTTCCCTTCTATGTACTTCCGCTGGAGTCCTTGACCGGTGAAATCAGCGAACCAAGCCCTTGCCCATGGATAGAGCTGGTGTGGATCTGGAGTTCGCCGACGAATACCGCTCCCGATTTCTACGAGATCACACCCTATATCGACGGTGTGGCCGGTGACGCGCTGCTCGTCGACGGTGATGTGAGCGGCTGGATCGACCAGGATGTGATTCCCGGTACCCACCGTTATGAGGTGGCCGTACTCATCGGCCCGGGCCGCTCCGACCTCCTGGAAGTGGTGTTGGTGGTCGGTGCTGGTGAATCCACAGAAGTCCCCATCGATGTCGGTTTCGACTTCACCGAGATCTTCGACATCACGGTGAATCCTGGCAATCCCGCCGGGGCTCCACACTACTACTGCACCGATGCTGCCAACGGTCAGATCTACGGTCTCGATGAAGACTTCGTAGCCCTGGCGGTGATCGCCAGTCCGTTCGAAGATGGGATCCCCTGTACCGGCATCGCGTTCGTTGGGACCGGGGATGCAGGTAACGGCTCGTTGGTGGTCGGCAACGGGCAATCCGGCGTGCAGATGCATCTGATCGAGATCACTCTCGCTGGCGAGTTCATCCGTGATTTCTTCGTTTTCATACCGAATCCTGCGCTACCTACCGCAAAGGCGTTTCCAGGGCCGGTGGAAGGCCGTGCCGGCGGGATGGATTTCGGTAGTGCGTCGGGAGGAACGATTTACATCACGGGTCCTGATACCTGTGATATCTATGGCATTTCTCACGAAGGTAATGGAGAAACGGATCCTGACACCTCCTTCTCTCACCCCAATGAGGGTTCTCAGCAGAAGGGCTGTACGACCAAAGAGTGTGTCCAGTCCAACCCCTTCATCGGTTGTACTGAGACTCTCTACCTCACCAGCCAGACAGATGACGGAACCCTCGAGATCATCGAGGTGATTGTCGAGGCAGGTGAGGCAACGCAGATCGGAGAGGGCATCAGTCTGGCCGGGATCGAGGATCCGGGCGGTATCGTGTTCGAGGGTGGGACTTTCATTGTCACAGGAAACAGCGATGGTAGCGTTTACCAGATCCAGTCGACCGGTAATTTCGTGCGAGGCGATGCGAATGGCGATAATCTCGTTGACATCGGTGACCCCATCACGATTCTCGGTGTTCTGTTCAGTGGCGAACAGGCCTCCGAGTGCCTGGCCCAGCTCGATAGCAACGATGACAATCAAATAGACATCGGAGATGCGATCTACCTCTTGAGTTTCTTGTTTACGGATGCTCAAGCGCCTTCGGCTCCATTCCCCGATCCGGGTCCTGATCCGACCCCCTCTGCAGATACGCCTTGCCCGTGATGATTGTGAAGGAACGTATGAGCACCATGAAACGACACGACAGAGCCCTGACTTTCCTTGCGGTGGTGGTCGTGATGCTCGCCCTCGGTGGGGTGACTCTCGCTCAGGATCCGGTCTTCGAGATCCAGGCGCCCGGCGGCGAGGCGTACTACCCGGTTGCCACCCCTGAGAGTGCGACCTTCACCGGATCGATTTCCATCCAGCAGACGGCGTTCCCTGATGGCGGATCCGTGCCCGCCGAGACCACTGGCTACTCGCTGGGAGTGGCTCACGATCCGGCGATTTTGTCGATCAATACGGCAATAACGGTAGTGACATCAGCGAGCGGTGAAGCGGTCGAATTTGAAGTGGTGAACATCTACATCGACGGGGTCACCCAGGGAGTTGTTTATGACTTCCTCCTCGATTGGTCGCTTCCCCTGGTGGATGCCACACCCGTTCTGGAAATCGAATACCAGTTGCAAGCTGGAGTTCTGACCGGTGCGACCTCCTCGAGTTCCACTACCTTGAACGTGGTGAGTACCCTCGGAGATCCTCCTGTGGATAACGTGGTGGTCGTCGATGGCGCTTCCGTGGCAGCTGTCCCTGTCGACGGAACCCTGATCTTGACTCCTTACGAGGGTTCCCAGTTCATCCGCGGCGATGTAACCCAGAACGGTTCCCTCGATGTGGCGGATGGGATCGGAGTGCTCAGCTATCTGTTCCTGTTCGCCTCGACCACCTGCTTCAATGCTCTCGATGCAGACGACACCGGTAACGTATCCATCTCGGATGCGGTGAGGATCCTCTGCGCGGTCTTCTGCCCCGGTTCTCCCGCTCCTGAGGCCCCCTATCCCGGTTGCGGTGTCGATATCGCAACAGATGCGGGAAGTTGCGACGCCTACGCCAGTTGCCCCTGATCGGGATTTCGGCGACGTATGGTTTTCAGCAGCAAATCGACCAGCGTTGCGTCATCGGTATCTCTTACTCGTTCTGTTTGCCTTGCTGGTTTCCTTCACAAGGTAAACCCCTGTTGTCGAATCACGGGTCGGGGTGTAGCGTGGTTCCCATCAAGTCGGTGACGAATAGATTCTGACGACCACTATCCCCGGGAGGCCCTTGGACGCGCCGCGTTACGAACGATACTCCACCGTTCCTCTGTTCGAGGGACTCAAGCCGGAAGAAATCGGTGCTCTGCTCGGTTATTCCGAGGAGGTCAACATAGAGGCCGGTGATGTGGTCATCCACGAAGGTGAGCCCCCGAAAGATTTTTACATCGTTGCCGAGGGGACCCTCGATGTGATCAAGACCGAGGGAAAGAACCCCACGGTTCTGGCGAGGCTCTCCGATCTCAGTTCTTTTGGCGAGATGGGTGTGGTCTCCGATCAGGCTCATAGCGCCAGCGTTGTGGCCGTATCCCGCTCTCGATTACGTCGTTTTTCCATCGAGCGATTTCGGAGCTTGCTCGATCATGGAGATCGTACCGCCTTTCGTATGGTACTCGGGTTGACCAAACTGCTCGTGTTACGATTGACCGCCAGTGATAAACGAAGAGTGAGTTGAATCTTGAGACTGCAGTTGCTTCCCTCAACAGTGGGCGGAGATGGTCCAGCCCAGCTCCTCAGTTCCTACCTGATTGATAAACGCATCTGCATCGATGCGGGAAGTATTGGATTCCACTCTGATCTCGATCTGCAGTTGGGTGTCAAGCACGTCTTCATCACTCACTCCCACAGCGATCATGTCGCCAGTCTTCCAGCATTTCTGGATGCACATTTAGGGGTGGATAGAGATTCGATTGAGCCGGTGACGATCTATGCCACCGAGACGACAGCAAGCAGTCTCCAACGGGATCTGCTCAACGACCGTCACTGGCCTGATTTTCTTCGAATCTGCCAGGAGTCGGGGAAGGATATGATGCGGCTGGAGGTCATCCACCCGGGTGTCCCCGTCGAGGTGGACGGCAAGAGGATCACCGCGGTGCCTGTCGACCACATCGTCGAGACGGTGGCCTACATCGTCGAGGATGATGCCAGTGCTTGCGCCATCATCACGGACACGGGGCCCACCGATGAGATCTGGCAATGCTGTCATGAACTACAGGGATTATCGACAGTGGTTCTGGAGATGGCCTTTCCGAAACGATTACAGTGGCTCGCCGATGCGTCCAAGCATCTGACTTCCGTCACTTTTCAGTCAGAGCGGGAAAAGGCTCCCGATCCGGATCAATTACGATTCCTTGTTGTACATCTGAAGGCGAATCAATTCGACGAGATCGTCGAGGAACTGGAAGCGCTCTGCCTGCCCGGAGTCGAGTTGATGAAATCGGGTCACGAATACCAGACCTGATCGCGGTGACCCGTTTCCGGCGCCCGATGCCATCGCGAACACCTCCCTTGCGCCCGGTGCATCACTGGAGCACGGTGCTACTTTCCCGGAAGTCCGGCGAGGAAATCTTTGACCGCTTCGAAGGCGACACCGCTTCGGCGTGAATCGTTGTGCCGGCCGCCTGGAATCTTCACCAGTTGTTTCGGCTCAGACGCCAGACGGTAGAGTTCCACCCCATGTTCATAGGGCACGATTTCATCCGCATCGCCGTGCAGCAGCAGCAGCGGACAGGTGATGGAACCGATCCTTCCCGAGTTGTCGAGACGTGTCTGCATCAGCATTCCAATGCCAGGGATCGGCATGATCACATCTGCTATCGCACGTCCGTTGAGGGGTGGGGAATCGAGGATGAGCCCGCACGCCTCACCTTCGGCGGCGAGGACGACGGCGGGAACGGTGCCGAGGCTGCGGCCGAAGGCGACCACATTTTTTCCTGATAGATGTCGAGTGAAGGCGATTGCGGCCCGGGCATCGGCGATGATCCCCTTCTCGTTCGGATTGCCCTTCGAGCGCCCGTAGCCGCGGTAGTCAAAGAGTAACACCGACCAGCCACATTTCTGCCAGTGGCTGGCGATATCGAAGCGATGAGAGATGTTGCCGGCGTTTCCGTGACAGTACACGAGCACCGCGCTGGCTTCTTCGGCGGGGAACCAGGCCCCGGAGAGTTCGGTGCCATCGGCACTGACGAACTCGACTTCCTTCGCATCGCCGGGCAACGGTTCATCCCAGGGGGTCGATGGAATGAAGATCATTTTCCGTTCCAGCCTCCAGCCGAAGATGAGGAAGAGACAGAAGAGGATCGCAAGTATGCGCAGCACACGGATCCATAGCGCTAAAGGTGTGGCCTCATCCATCGGGTCATCTTCCAGTTACTTGCGGCGTCATCGCAGCCGGGGCATGGTACAGGTCTCGGTGTTCTCCGTCGTCGGGAGACATGCTCGAACCACCGGGGGAGGAATCATGTCGACCATCGATTGTCGTGCTTTCATCACTGCCGCTGCCACCGAACGAGTCAAGGCTGCGGACCGTTTCTAGAGGAGATCGACCGAATGTTCGCTGGCATCAAGTTGTCACTCATCGAACTGGCGAGGATCGTCTGTCTGCTACCGCTGTTGATTTCAAGTGCCAGTTTCTTATCCGGGCAGGACGGAATTCTCGACGAACTTGCCGCAGAAGACCCATGCTCGGTGCGTCTCTTCAGTGCCCTGAAGACCTTCCAGCCGGGAGTTTCCTTCGAGGTGGGAGTGCTGGTGGAGCCGGGCGCAGGCTGGCATGGCTACTGGCACTCGGCTCGCGATGGCGGAGATGCACCGGAGGTGATCTGGGATCTACCCGAGGGGTGGAAGGTGAGCGGTCCCGATTTTCCTGTCCCGGAGCGGATGGTGGAACCGGGTAATCTCGTCTCCATCGGTTACAAGAAACCATTCCTGTTGCGATATCGTATCCATCCGGCCTCTTCTGCCGAGGGTGAGGACGCGGTTACCAAGGTCGAGATTCCCCTGCTTGCGATCTGGCAGGTATGCAAGACCACCTGCATCCCTGGCGAGAGCCGTATGAGCCTGCAACTGATTCGAGGTGACAAACCGACCGTCGATAAAGGAGGGGCGGCGATGCTGGCTCGATGGAAGGATCGCTACCCGGTCGAGGCTTCTGCCGCTCGCGGTTTTCGTTTTCGGTCCGATTGGTTTCCCGATGCGCACGCCGGTCGGGTCCGCAGTGGCACCTGGGTGGTGCGGTGGTATCGCGAGGGATCCGCTCGTCGTTCGACAGTGCCGATACAGTGGCTCGCGTTTCCGCACGGTCTGGAGGCGGGGATCGTCCAGGAAGCCGAGGTGAGGCCGTGGGTTGGGGATAGCGATGGCACTGCAGAAGTCCACAGGGGTTGGCAAGTGCGCTTCTCCGTCGAAGATCTGGGGTCGGGCTTCCAATACGGAGTCCTTGGTGCGACACTGGTTCCTGCTCCAGGGAAGGCCAAAGGGCCGGTTCCCGGGATGCCTGCAATCATTGTCCGGGCCGTGCAGGCAGCGAGCAGTGGACCGCCGGAACCCGGATCCGGAGAAAAGGAAGGAAGTGGCCGATGAAGACGATTTCGGTGTTTCTCGCGCTTGCTCTTGCCCTGTCTCTCGGTGCCAGTGCGGGGTTTCTGCAGGCCGATGAGAAATCTCAGGATGCGGCCAAGAAGGAGAGTGCGGGCCTCAGTTTTGAACTGAAGGATCTCGATGGGAAGACTTTCAAGTCCAGTAACTACCAGGACAAGTTGATCGTGCTGGAATGGACCGAACCCGCTTGTCCCTGGGTCACGCCCCTCTACAAGGCGAAGAAGGTCCAGGACCTCGTCACTGCCTACAAGGACAAGGGTGTCCAGTGGTTCGCGGTTTGCTCGACCAAGAACAACAACATCGCGACACTCAAGAAGTTCTCGAAGCAGTACGGTGTCGATCACAAGATCCTGATCGATTTTGATGGCAAGGTGGGGAAAAAGTTTGGTGCCAAGCGCACGCCCCACTGTTTCGTGATCAAGAATGGTAAGGTTCTCTATCAGGGTGCTTTTGACAATCGCAAGTCGGGCGAAAATTATGTCAAGAAAGCGGTCGACGAGATCCTCGCTGGCAAGGAAGTTTCTACTCCGCGGACGAAACCCTATGGCTGAACGGTGAAATACGCGTCTTAGTTGAAGACGTGATAAATGTTGACCATGAGGCCCGATCTCCTGACAGGAGATCGGGCCTTTTTTGATCGGCCGGCTCGACGATCGTGCTTGGACCCCGGTCATCGCCAGTGCATCCTGAAGTGAGGAGGATTCTCGATGTCGATCTCTTCAAAGATAGTTGCGCTGATTCTGGCTTGTCTTGTTGGCGGATTCGCTCCGGGTGTCCTCTCGGTAGAGCCGGAAGACTGGCAACTGATACCAGTTCCGGGTCGCTGGGAATCTGTCTTCGGACAACATGATGGTTTTGTGTGGCTCAAAGCCTATGTGGTATTGCCCTCCAGATGGGCGGGCCAGGAACTGATTTTTCATGCCGGTCGCATCGATGATGCCGACGAAACCTTCTTCAACGGCAGCAAGGTTGGTGGTGTGGGAAAACTCCCACCCGAGCCGAAGTCAGCCTGGAATGTCGATCGCATCTACACCATCCCCGGTGAACTGGTGCGCGCAGGGGCCAACCTCATCTGCATTCGCATCTACGATACCGGAGGTGCCGGGGGGATCACCTCAGGAACGGTGTCGCTGGAAGGTCCTACAGGGTCCATCGATCTGGCGGGGGGGACCTGGCTCGGGCGTAAAGGCGATGACCTGTCGTGGAAGGATTGGTCGGTACCGAGCGATTCACTGCAGGCAACATTGCTGGCACGGAAATATCTGGCGACACAGGGTAGCGGAGCAATAGCCCCTGGCGGGGGGATCGTAGTCAGCGAACACACCCAGCGACCGTCGGGGGATCAATTGATCTGGTATCGTTCTCCTGCTGGAAACAACTGGACCCGCGGATTGCCGCTGGGCAATGGTCGCCTGGGAACCATGGTGCTGGGCGGACCACGCCACTGGAAGTTGCAGTTGAACGAGGATGGGATCTGGGCAGGTACTCCGACAGATCGGGTTCGTCACGGCGCCCACCAGTACCTCGACGAGGCGCGCCAACTCATCTTTGACGGCGAAGTGGTGGAGGCGCAGAAGCTCTTACAGAAGCAATTCATGTCTCCTCGCTGGACGCGCTCCTACCAGACACTGGCCGATCTGGATGTCCACCAGTCCGGTCTGAATGAACTGTTGAATTATCGTCGTTGGCTCGACCTCGATGAAGCTCAGGTGACAGAAGAGTTCACCACGAGCGGCATCGGCTATCGCAGGCGGGTGATCTCTAGCCGTCCCGATGAATGTGTGGCGGCGATTCTCGAAGCGGACCGTCCAGGATCGATCTCCATCGATGTCAAAATCTCGCGCGAAACCGGAGGTGCGCTGCTCGAACCGATTCTCATCGACAAAAATCGTGCATGGATGCGTTTTGGTGGTCAGGCATCCCACGGTGATAAATTCCCGGGAGCGCATTTCGAGTGCCAGTTGAGCATCGTGGCTCGAGGTGGCCTGTTGAGGATGGTAGATGGCGGA
>CAWLAN010000058.1:0-16264 GCA_963854815.1 Planctomycetes bacterium UBA1146 | reverse complement strand
ACGGAACTTTCCGAAGCATCACGGGGACTGGGAGAAGCGATGCCGGGCATCGATGCTACTCGATTGCCTGAAGCCGAGCGTCTCCAGAACCGGGGCTGGTAACCTTGCGACCTGTTCGTGCGGCGGTTCTCGCTCTCCAGGGCTCAGTGGAGCCGCATCTTCATGCGCTCCATTCGGCCGGCTGCGATCCCATCGAAGTGCGAACTCCGGACCAGTTGCAAGAGGTGACTCACCTGGTGCTGCCTGGTGGCGAGAGTACCACCCTCAGTCATCTACTCGATCTTCATGACCTCTCGACGACGATTCCCGAGCGAGTCCAAAACGGTGATCTGGCGCTGCTGGGTACCTGTGCCGGGGCGATCCTGATGGGCAGGGATGAGGGGGAGCATCCCCGGCGCTGGTCGCTCATCGATGTCTCGGTGCAGCGCAATGCTTACGGACGACAGATTCACTCCTTCATCGCCAAGGTACAGTGGAAATCTGGCCCCGGATGCGGAGAGTCCGAGGGGATTTTCATCCGAGCTCCCCGGCTCGAACAACCGGCTCCCGAGGTGGAGATCCTCGCCGTGTGTGGGGACGAACCGGTCGCCGTGAGACAAAATCGGTGCGTCGCTTGCGCCTTTCATCCTGAATTGACCGCCGATCCAAGGGTTCATCGGTGGTTTCTGGGCCTTTGAATGGTGTGGATTCCTTGTGCTACATGGGAGCATTGGCTAGAAACAAGGGGTCCAATAGTCCCTCCAGGGCTGCTGGAGGAACACTGGAGATCGAGCCGATAAGCACGAGAGAGGACCCCCGATGACCCGCCAGGAGACGAAAGCGCGCCGCCGTATCGGGATTTTCGGCTGGGGAGTGGTCGCTCCTCGCAGCCCCGATGTCGCCGCCTTCCGCCACAACCTGTCCAGCTCGGACCACTGGCTGGAACCGTTCGAGGACTTCGGACCCAACAACTTCCTGGTTGGCAATCCCACCTTCGATTTCGAGCAATACCATCAGTGGATCGATGAACGCTTCCCGCCGAGCCGCTTCTCACAATTGCAATCGAAGATGGGCGGACCAACCCTGTTCGCGGTCGGTAGTTTCATCCAGGCACTCGATCAGAATCCGGGTATCGAGAAAGCCCTGCAGGAGATGGGGTCGTACGCCCATGTCTACGTTGGAACAGGTCTCGGGGATCTCCCCACCATCTCGAAAATCTCACTGGAAGCCGATCGTGCCCAGAGAGAGTGGGATGCTTTCTGGGCCGATCCTGAACGCTGTCCTGCCCGTGCTGCTTTCGACGCGGGCGATTCTCCACCGGAGATCAGCGATCAGAGCCCGCCCCGTCCCGATGACGCCGAAGTTGGACATCGAGAAGATGCGCGAAGGTTATGGAACAGTTTCTGGGCCCGTCAGTCGTCGCAGTTGCAAGAATACCTGCAACAACTTCGAGAGATCGAGAACATCGACGTCGAAGGTGAGGTAGAAACGGGCAAGGCATCCATCATCCGTGAAAAGATGAAGCGTTCCATGCAGTTGCGAATCGACTGGCAGGCACCTCCTGAACCCTGGGCTTCTATTTCTCCCAACGTGCTGTGGAACATTCACTCGGCTCCAGCGACTCAGATCAGCATGATGGGCAAGATCACCGGTCCCTCCTTCGCCCCGGTAGCCGCATGCTCGACATTCGGGGTCGCTCTGAAACTCGGTATGGATGCCATCGAACGTGGTGAAGCCGAAGCGGTAGTCATCGGAGCCACCGATCCTTCCCCCCATCCACTGATCGTGGGCGCCTTCAGCGCTGCGCGTGTGCTCGCCAGCGACGGCAACGTTTCAAAACCGTTGACGGGACTTCGCGGAACCCACGTCAGTGGCGGCTCCTGTGTGTGGATCATCGGGGACTTCGAGAAGATGACTGCCCGCGGCTTCGAGCCCATCGGGATGGAACCTCTGGCGGTTGGCATCAGTTCCGATGCGGATCACATCATCACGCCCAGTGAACAAGGACCGATGGATGCGATTCGCAGCGCGATTGCCCTGTCGGGCGCGCGACCCGAACAGATCACCACCTGGGATCTGCATTGCACGGCAACTCCGGGAGATTTCCTCGAAGTAGAAAATGCTCGCCGAATACTCCCCGAGACGGTCCTGATGACCGCTCGTAAGGGCACCTTCGGCCACGGCATGGGAGCCTGCGGAGGATGGGAGCTCACGGCGCAGATGCTCTCGTGTGAGGAGATGACGGTGCCACCCACGCCACTCTCCCGGCAGGAGTTGAACCCGGAAATCGCCCGGGTACACCGGAATTTCGTCTTCGATGAGCCCGCTCCCCTGGCAGAGGGTTACACCGGCAAACTTTCGATGGGAGTCGGTGGAATCAACTCCTGCGTCATCTGCCGACCCTGGTCATCTCGAGAATCATGATCGTTCACAGCACGACTTGCTGGATCGATGGTCCGTAAGTAGCAGCAGTGGACGCCCTTCTGGACCCCCTCAGCGTCTCAAGTACCGCCCTGAAGGCTTCTGGGGGCTTTTCGCCCGAACGAGAATGGGATATCCTCAAACATCGCTGGCGAATGGGTTCCATCGTCCGATGGCGTTCGCTCTCGATCCATTACGACCTTTACCCCTGACAACCGTGCGGGGGCGACATCTTCGGAGAAACCGCAGTTAAACGCTGCAAGGAGTCTTTCGAATGACTATTTTCACGCTACTGGTGGTGCTCGTCGGCACTCCTGTACTGTCGGCCGATGAGCCGGTCGCCGAACCGAACCAACAGTCCCTGCCCTGGATCAAGGACATTGCCGTTGCCCGGGAGAAGGCCACCCAGGAGGGCAAGGACATCCTGATCAACTTCACCGGAAGCGACTGGTGTGGCTGGTGCAAACGTCTCGACGGGGAAGTCTTCAGTGTACCCGCCTTCCACGAGAGTGCTGGAAAGCAGTACATCTACCTCTACCTCGATTTCCCTCGCAGTGAAGAAGCCAAGGCCAAGGTGGTCGACGAAGCCCTCAACGATAAAAAGCGCGATGAAATGGCAGTCGACGGATTCCCGGCCATCATTCTCGCTGACTCTCAGATGCGCCCCTATGCTCGCACTGGATACCAGCCCGGTGGCCCGGAGAAGTACCTCGAGCATCTTGCCGAGTTGCGTGTCACCGGGGAGAAGGTCAAGGCACTGGTGGCCGCCGACAACGACGAACAGATCCAGAAGTTACTGCCCGGGGCACTGGAAGTGATGCTGGAGCAGAAACTGCTCGGGTATCCGGATTTCGCCAAATTCCTGGCGCTGGCGGAGAAATCAAAAAATCCGCAACTGGTGGCGAAAGTAGTGCAGTTTCGTGCCACTCAGAAACTCAATGAACTGCTCAATACACCGGAGCCTGACTTTCCGGCGCTGGTCGAGTTCTTGCGGGGAAACCCCAAGATGCAGGGGTCCGAAGTGATGAACGCGCTGTGGTTTTGCAGCCAGTGGATGACAGAAAATGATCGTAAAGAGGAGGCCAAGGCCTTCCTCGAGCGGATGCTCAGCGACCCTCTGGTCAAGGAAAATGACCGTGGTCGTCAGATGATCGAGAAAGCGATCGCCGACATCGATCACGCCAGCTCCGGTGGGGATCACGATCATGACGGAGACGGCATACCGGACCACTAGCCAGCGGATAATCCCGGGTCATCGAACAGAAACAAAAGGGGTGGAGGAGCCAGTTCCGGCTCCTCCACCCCTTTTGTCATCTCTGTGGAATCAGCGCCAGCGTTCTCGACAGCGACATCTCCGGATATCATCAAAAACACAGAAGCGGGAGGTCGGAGTTGGCGACAAAGCAGAGTCCTCGACAAGGATGCGAGGGAGACCATCGACCTCCAGGGAGGTTTCCCGGTCGAGCCGGCCGCCGTCGCGCCATCGTTCTCGGCGCGGTCCATCTCCTCATCGCATTGCACCTGCTTCAGTGGGTATTCACTGGCACCACCGTTTCTCCGGTCGAGCCATCCGAGAGCATGTACACACTCGAAAACGGTGAGGTGAACGCGGGATTCATCTTTTTCGTCGTCGCCATCCTGTCCACGGCCGTTCTCGGACGCTGGTTCTGTGGCTGGGCATGCCACATGGTGGCTCTGCAGGATCTGTGCGGCTGGATGATGCGAAAAATGGGAATCAAGCCACAACCGTTCCGGAGTCGGTTGCTCGCATCGGTTCCTTTCCTGCTGGCCTTCTACATGTTCATGTGGCCAACCGTGAAGCGCTGGAGTTTCCCATGGCTCGAACAACAGATTCCATCGTTGGTCGCATGGTTCACGCCGGTGTCACCCTGGCCCGGCTTCACCGATCACCTGATGGTGCAGGACTTCTGGGCAACCTTCCCATCACTGCTGGTGGCCATACCGTTCCTTCTCATCTGCGGGTTTGCCAGCGTGTATCTGCTCGGTGCCAAGGGTTTCTGCACCTATGGCTGTCCCTACGGTGCATTTTTCTCGGTCGCCGACCGCATCGCTCCGATGACCATCGTCGCCAACATGGATGCTTGTGAGACCTGTGGTCTGTGTACCGCGAACTGTACTTCCAATGTCCAGATCTCCAAAGAGATCCACATTCATGGACAGGTGGTCGATCCCGGTTGCATGAAATGTCTCGACTGCGTCAACGTGTGCCCCAATGGAGTGCTCTCCTACGGACGGGCGCGAGGGGGCATGGCCCTGTGGGGGCCCAGGAAACGCAAGAGTGCTCTCAAGAGCCATCTCTCCCTGACCGGCGAGATCCTGCTGGCGCTGGTCTTCACCCTGACCTGGTTCTCGTGGCGCGGAGTGTACGAACAGATCCCCTTGTTGATGGCCACCGGGATTGCGCTGTGCACCACCTTCCTGGTGTTCAAGAGTTCCCACCTGATTCAGCGTCGGGATACCTCCTTGCAGAAAATACCCCTGCACAAAGGAGGGACCACCTCCGGCGCGGGTCGAGTGGTGCTGGCGGTAACCTTCCTCGTGGTGCTGCTGACCGTCTCCGCCGGTCAGACTCGCTGGACTCAGAACCGTGCTCAGATGAACTTTGCGCTCGCCGAGGTGAATCTGGATCAAGTGCTGATTCGTGGGCAGGAACCGGTTCCTGAAGAGACGAAGGTGGCCGCCGCTCGTGCCGTCGAGCACTTGCGCGATCTGCTTCGGTTCGATCGGGGTGGATACGCACTGATAGAGCCGACCGGAACCGTGCTCGAGGAAAAAATCGGATACATGAGCGCGGTGGCAGGGGATCTCGAGCAAGCCAGAGAATGGTGGCAAAAGGCACTTGAAGAGAATCCGAACGACGATGTGTTGCTGCGATACGGTCAATTGGTAGAACTGCAAGAAGGTCCGGAAGCACTGGCGGCTTGGCTCGAAACTGTCAGAACCGAGCACGGTACCCGCAACGCTATCCTCAGTTTGCGCGCCGATCTGGGCCGACGTCAGGCCTTTATCGCACTGGAACAGGGAAATCCGCTGGCAGCCGCGCGTCACCTGCAGGCGCTGATCGGCTGGCTCGGTGAGAACCCTGGATTGCTCGATGACATCGCCTTGTTGCTCGATAGTGGTGGCTCCGAAGAAGAGGCGAAACAATTTCGCGAACGCTCCCGCTTTCTCCGCGACAACCCCGACAGCGCTATCGGTCCGCTGGATCCTGCTGGGAATCCCCGGTGAGTCGCAGGTAGGCCTCCTCGAGACTCGCTCCCTCGCGCAACTCCCGTGGAGGGATTCCCTGTTCCAGCATCGCGTGCAGCAATTCGGTCAGTGCTTCATCCATCCCACCCTCACCACTGGCATCGAGATCCACCGTCAAATGATCATCGATGCAGGAGATGTGTCGCACCTTCTGGCAACTTCGCAGAGCATCTTCCTGATCGGGGGTGATCTTGACACCGAGTCGAATCTCGAAGCGTCGATCGCGCCTCGTGACTTCCTCGACGCTGCCACTGGCAACCATCTTGCCCTCGGAGATGATCGCCACCTGCTCGATGATCTCCTGCAGTTCCAGCAGGTTGTGGGAGGAAACGATGACCAGCGCCGACCTCCCCAGTTCACGAATGATTCCACGCACCTGGCGGGCGTTGGCCGGATCGAGCCCCGCAGTCGGTTCATCGAGCAGGATCAGTTCCGGTGTTCCGAGAATCGCCTGCGCTACACCGAGCCTCTGTCCCATGCCGTGTGAGAGGATCGCAGCTCCTCGGTGCAACTCGTGTTCCAGGTCGACCCGCTGCATCGCCTCCACGACCTCGGTCCGAGCCTGTGCTCCTGTCACTCCATCGAGACTCCTGAGAAACAGCAGTTGATCGAAAATCGTCACGTCACGGGCAAAGATCGCATCCTGAGGCATCACCGCCACACGCCCCACCAGCCGCGGATGAGCGGGCCGTGGTGCGTCGAGAACCGCCAGCGAACCGTGCTGAAGATGCAAGAAACCAGCGATGACGGAGAAGAGGGTGGTCTTGCCGGCACCGTTGGGACCCACCAACCCCACCACACCTCTGTCCGGCAGCGACCAATCGATCCCCCCGAGCGCTACCTTGTCGCCGTAACGATGTACGAGTCCCTGGATGTTCAGGCCAGTTCCACTGGAAATCACAGGTCTGCCCTCCGAAATCGATGCAGGGCGATTGCGATGAAAACAAGACCATGGCCAAGACAGTAGAGCATCGCCTGCGATACTGTCTGCGAGTCGGGAGAGAGCAATTGATGGGAATACCCCCATGGCAACAGGTACAGCAATTTGCCCAGCGGCTCCAAGCCCGCACGCGCACTGAAAGCGATCAGCGGTACCGCGACGGTGATCCCGGTAGAAGCGAACAGTGCCACCAGCGGAACCCGGCACAGGGTCGAACACAGGATACCGAGACAAACGTAGGGAAAACTGAGTACCAGTAGCGCACCGAGACAACTCAATCCCCACGGGATCAGTGCATCCCAGGAGTCCAGCGACAGCACGATTCCGAGGTACATGACGATCGCCGCCACCAACGCTGTGATGAGGATCCAGGCCAACAACAGACAGCCGAGCAAGCGACCCAGCAATAACGAAGTCCTGGTGGTCCTCGGCAGCACGTATCGAATCGATCGATGCTGTACATCTCCGGAGATGGCCGCAAAAGACCCCAGCGGTAACAAGAGCGGCAATATCAGTCCAAGCAATAACACCGTGATGGAGAGCAGCATCGGCTTTTCCAGTACCAGATAGCGCGCCCACATCGTCATCTCCACGAGTTCTCCCGACTCCATCCTTCCCAGCATCGCCTCGGGATCGCCCTGCTGGAGTGTCGCCAGTGACAGCACCAGCCCTATTCCCTGTGCGGCATTGTCACGGAACTGCTCGAGTTCGATGAAACCCAGTTCGATGGGAGCAAAGGCGAGGTTTGCCAGTGCCAGGCCAGCGAGAATCGTCAGCACGATGAATGCCACTCCGGAGCCGGAGCGCAGCGAGTGGCTCATCGAATTGCGCGCGTGGATGAGGATCTGTCTCAACATCGTGGTCATCGGACCAGATCCTTGCGAAAGATGACCTGCACCAGAAACAACATGAAAAGCGGATAGAAGAGCTGACGAACGATGGAGATCCCGGTTCCTCTCAGCATCGACTCGGGCAGCCAGATCATCGCCAGCACCGAAACCGTACCGAGTGATACTGCACCCAGGGTCGAGCACCATCGACCGACCCACTTCTTGCGCGCCAGCAACCCCCAGACCGAAAGCGCGAGGGCGAGAGCCGCGACGGTTCCGACCACGCCAAGAATCTGCAGATTGACCGGGTCGATTCCCGATTCGATCAGGTCCTCGACGCGACGTCGGAGCCAGCGTCTCTCCTCCAGTTCGCCGGCGTGATAGGAGGCGATTCGAGATTCATCGACGAGTCGCTGCAGGGCTCCTGCAGCGCTGGCCAGGGCGAAGAAACCGTTGAGAACGGCCAGCGCGGTCAAACCACCGGGTCGGTCACTGATCGCCAAGCGGTCACTCCCCCAGCAGCATCTTCAGTTCGGAAACATGCTCCGATTCGACGGAAACTTGCTGACGAGCAAACTCCTCGAGGATCACATCCCCGCAACCGTCGACCTGCTCGAGAAGATCACGATATCCATCCAGGGCTGCCTGCTCGAACAGCAACGCCTCCTGGAGCGCTTCCTTGCCGGAATAGCGCCTTTCCTCGAAGTCGATGCGGATCTTGGGAGCCGGATTGCCCCCCAGTTGCAGGATCTTCTCGGCAACCTGTTCCGAATGTTCGAGAGTCTCCTCGAGATTGTCCTGGAGTACCTTCTGGACGACAAGGCGATCGAGTCCCTGGACCATCATCGCCAGATGCAAGTAACGCATCGACGCTTCCATCTCTTCGGCCAGAAGACCATTGAGGCGCTCGATGGCTTCAGCTCTGGTAATCCCGCTGCTCATTTGGTGTCACCCTCATTTTCAGTTTGTCGCTGTTCTAGTAATTCGGCGAATTTTTGAACTTTCTCACTGGGGAAGTCAGAAACTGTTCCCGACGATTCCTTTTCCAGTTCCTTCATCATCTTCTGCATCTGTTGCGGGGCTTTCCCGGTTTCAATCTTCTGCAGCAACCTCCCCACCGCATCCGCGGTGTCATCGCTGACCAGGTGTTCGACCTTACAAGCGTCCTGTTCTGCAACCTCATCATCGATTCCCAGCACATCACGAAACAGAGTCTGGATCAGGATCCTCTTGATGTGAATCCCGCGAGCGATCCGAATTCCCTCTTCGGAAAGTCCCAGATGCTTGTGCTCGTCCTCGATCACGAGACCGCGTAGCCGCAGCCCCTTGAGAGTCACCGAGACGCTACCTCGGGTGATCCCGAGATGCCTGGCCACGTCAGAAACCCGGGCATAGCCGAACTCATCGAGCAGAAACTGAATGGTGGTCAGATGATGAGCGGCCGAATGACTCACCAGATTCTGATCGAACTCTCGCCAGCCGGTCACGACTTCTCCCTAGCAAGTTTGGCTACCCAAACAGGTTGACGGGGGTATGAACGAAACGCTATACTATAACTCAATGCCTTGAAACTCCCGCCTGGATTCGTTCCAGAGGGCGAGAGTAGCCCGGTCGGTCCCTCAGGACAACAGTGCGCTGTTGGCGCTGCTGAAATGGCTTTTCGGGGTGGCAACAAGGCTCGATCCCGGCCCACCCGGGTACACCCAAGATGCGGCCAGCGGGCCGCGGAGGACCAAATGTTCCGCGACATCCTGAACCCCTCCGTCGCCGCCAAAAGCCGACCGACTCTCGACACCCGATCCAACCGGGCGGTGCTACCAGAGAATGCCCGCCCACTACAGCAGATCGCCCCGGGTGAATTGGTCCAGATCATCGCGGAGACGGTACCGATCGCCCACCTGCCACTGCTGGAGGCAATGGGGCTCTGCAACGATTGTGAACTGCGCGTCTGTCAATCACGCGGAACCTGCATCCTCGATGTCGATGGTAGTCGAGTCGGACTCAGCGACCAGGTGGCCGCATCGATCCAGGCGATTCCGGTGGTCGTCTAGTCGTCATCAAACTCTTCGGACGGATCCGTCCCAGTGACACGTTTCTTCAAGCAATCGGGATTTACCCTCGCACGAGCCAATCCATCGACTCGTGTGCTCTTGACCCTCTTTCTGTGCACGGTTTTGGCAGGGTGCCTTGTCGCACTATTGCAATACTCTGGAAAATCGGGCGGTTTTTCGAGTGACGATGCGCTGCGCTGGATCGAGGGAAACGAGCAGGATTATGAAGCAGAAGAGATATATCCCCAAAAAAGTCCCCGGGAAATTCTCGCCATCGTCCACGACCACATCTTCTCCCTCGCGTTGCTGCTGTTTGTGGTCTTGCACCTGGTCGAACTGACTCCCTGGGCAGAAACCCCGAAGATCAGCTTGTCGCTCATCGGTTATGGATCCCTGGCTCTCTCCCTGCTGTCGCCGTGGGGATTGCACTGGCAGTGGCCGTTTGCACCGCTGACGCTGAGACTCGGAGGTGCTGGCCTGTTACTGGTGCTGGCAACGGGGTCTCTGGCGTGTCTCGATGAACTGTGGTGGGCAGCGAGAAGGCGTAAAAAAACCGGCAAGAAGGAGCCGGCCGCCCCGGATCCCCTCTTTCCTCGAAACCGGGACAATCCGGGCGGCTGTCCCCTGGGGCACACGGAATCGAACCCGGATGATCCTGATCCGTCGGCACCGGACGAAATTCGCTAGCGGGTTTACTCGGGCTTGCCGATCTCCTCCATCTGCGCCAGCAACGTCTCGATGGCCGCATCCAGTTCAGCCCCTCGAACATCCTTGTATCGGATGACCCCCGCTGCATCGATGACATAGATCGTCGGCCAACCGTTGACATTCCATCGTGTTGCGATGGCACCACTGGTACCACCGTCATAAAAATTCTTCCAACTCAACTTGTTCTTCTTCACCGCTTCCTTCGCAGCCTCTACGGTCTTGTCCGAATTTACTCCGACGATGGCGAACTTCTCGGCAGGGTGTTTCTCCACGAGCGACCGCTCGTGCGGGTACATCGCCCGGCACGGGCCTCACCAGTTACCCCAAAAATCGAGCACAACCACCTTGCCGCGGAACGCCGACAACTGCATCAAGTTGCCAGCGATCTCCTTGCCGATGATCTCCGGAGCCACATCGCCAATTTGAAGATGCTCGAGTTCAAAAATGTCGCCCTTTACCTTCTGACCGTAAGTGGTCTCGCGAAAGAAGATCACATCCGCGAACTCCTTCTCGATTCGATCGAGCAAGTCTCGTCCTTCACGGCGAGTCTTGTCATTCTTGCCGAGTAGTTTCCCCAGCGAATACAGCGAAGCAGCCTTCACATCCCGACCCCCAGACCGATCAGCAATTCCCCTCAGGAGGCGCAATATGGCAGTCGAGGGAGGGTTGTAGTGAGCAAAGCGAACCAGATCTTGAAGCCCGTCATGTTCGATGAAATCGACGAGCACGGTTTCGACCGCCTCCTCGGTCATCCAGGACATATTCTCATCTCGAGATGACATCCGGATCACCTCACCGAGAGCCAGCAGGCAAGCATCCGTCCCTGGATGATCCTTGGTGAACTTCAACATCTCAGCGATGAAGATCACCGCAGGACTCTTGGCTGGATCCAGATCTACGGCATCCCTCTGCTCGGGTGTCTTGGCATCGCGCAGTGGCGCCAGGTACTCATCCCAGGCCTCCTCCATGCGCGCTTGTAGTTGCTCGTATGCCTCGGTGGCAGCGGCCTGTTGCTGCTGGGTTACCTCATCAGTCCGACTGACTTCCACGGCAACTTCTGCCGTTACCGTCACAACAGGATCTGGCACCGGTAGCAGAACCAGCACGAAAATACTGGGGATCAACATCGGTCATCTTCCTTTCTCGAACTGCCATGATGAGAACGTCTGAACGAGACGATGACCAGCGGATAAATTGGGATTTCAGCGCTCAGGACAATCCTTGCACGATCCTCCCCCTCCACCCTTACGGCGCCAGAAGAATACGATCACAGCACCCACCGTCACCATGGTCACGATCCAGAACTGAGGATCCTCGATCGGGAAGAAGGACATCAGGCAACTCCAAACCAGAGCAACATGCTGCGGGTCAGCGTTCCGAGGACCCATGCCCACAGGGTCATCCAACCGAACTGGAGCAATGCCCAGTGGATCCCTCCAGCCTCTCGTCGAGTGACTGCCAGGGTCGGCATACACTGCATCGCCAGTACGTAGAAGACGAGCAATCCTCCCGCCGAGGAGAGTGGTAATAGCGGCGATCCGTCATCTCGGGTCGAAGATCTGACCCGCTCCAGGGTGGTCTGGTCCTCGACGTCCTCGCTGACCCCGAGTAACACGTTGAGTGAAGATACAAATACCTCGCGGGCGGCAAAACTCGCCATCACCGCAACGGACAGTTGCCAGTCCGCCCCCACGGGAGCCAACACAGGTTCCATCAATTTCCCCATCTGCCCGGCATAGGAGGCTGCTGCCGACTCGCGAAGGGCCAGAGCATCCGCCTGTGCGGTGATCTCGGCGGCGAGCGCTGGATCGACCTGAATTTGCGACGCACTGCGCAAGGCCACCACGTTGGAACTCTCCGGTGTGGCAGGATAACTACTCATCCACCACAACAGGATGCAGATCAGCAGGATCACGCTTCCGGCCCGGGTGAGAAATGACCAGCCTCGCTCCATTGCGATTCTGGCTGCTTCCGGCACGGAGGGGATTCGATAGGGCGGCAAATCCATCACCATCGGCATGCTCGCTCCGGGTACCAGCAGCACCCTGACCAGTCCCGCGCTGGCTACAGCAGCGAAGGCTCCGAGCAGGTAGCAACCGACGAAGGTGCAGCCAGCGAGAATCGGATCACCTGGAAACAGGATCCCGACAAGCAATATGTAGACCGGAAGTCTGGCCGAACAGGAGAGAAAAGGGGCCACCAGTATTGTCGCGATGCGATCTCTTCGATCAGGAATCAAACGGGTAGACATGATGGCGGGGATGGCACATGCATGACTCGAGAGCAGCGGTACAAATGCGTGTCCGGGTAAACCGAAGGGACGTAACCACCGATCTGCAACGAAAGCTGCCCGCGCCAGGTAACCGGTCTCTTCCAGAAGAGAGACCAGAAAGAACAGCATCAGGATCTGGGGCAAAAAGACGAGCGTGCCCGATACTCCTCCGATGACCCCATCAACCAACAGGTCATGAACCGGCCCCTGATCCATCCGAGCCGAAAGCGACTGAGCCACCACTCCAAAGAAGCCATCGATCCATTCCATCGGCGTTTGCGCCAACCAGAAGACGGAGCCGAAGATCAGACTCATCGCGACACTGAAGATGACGACACCGATCACCGGATGGGTAAAGACCCGATCGAGTCGATCGTCGCGCTGGCGGCGAAGTTTGGCCCGGCGAGGATTGACAGGGAGACTCACTCTCGCCTGCAACTCGGTTCCCCAGTGCTTGAAGGCTTCTGGATCCTCAGCGATGAAGTGGGCAACCCGAGCTTTTTGCAGCAGGGATACAAAATCGAGTTTTCTGACCATCGACTTGTGTGCTGCTTCGACTACCGGTACGCCGAGGTATTCTTCCAGTGCGGCAATATCGATCCGTTGGCCTCGAAGCATGGCTTCTTCCGTTTTCGTCACCACCACAACGAGAGGGATTCGCATCTCCAGCACTTCGGCGAGCAACTTCAGATTTCGTCCCAGCCCCATCGCATCGATGACACAGCAGAGAACCTCCGGAGCCTCCCCTTCTTGCAGGTGCAAGCGACAGAGATCCGCTTCCGGAAGATCCAACTGAAGGCTGTAGGTGCCGGGAAGATCGGTGACTCGCAGGGTTTTTGTGCTGTGACGGCATTCCCCTACCACTGCATTGGCAGTACTGCCTGGATGATTAGTGACCCGCGATGATCCCCGCACCAGAGCATTGAAGAGGGTCGTCTTGCCAACGTTGGGGTTGCCGACGATGGCCATCCGGATAGTCGCCTCAGTAGCCAGGTCCACCAGTCGTTCGCTCCCTTCGAAAAGTGGTTCTTCAGCGCGGCAACTCGCCGAAGACTCGAGGAGCATCCTCTCCGGCAACCAGGATCACCGCGGCTCCACCAGGTAAATTCGTCACGACTCGCTCGGCAAATTCAGGACCGAGCACGGCGAGCATGGTGCTGGTGGCATCGGCAAGTGTCGCGCCGCGAGCAAGTATCGTCGTCGAGAGCGCAACGGCAGCATCAGTTCCCCGTCGAGGGTCGACGATATGACTGCCTTTTTCGTAATCCGCACTGGTAGCAAGGCTGGCCCGAACCAGCGCCACCGAAAGTAGCAGCGTCCCGGACTGACGTGGATCAAAGATACCAACATCCCATGCAGATTTCCCCGGCGGTGGATCGAGCGCCAGCAACTGACCGCCAAAATCGAGCAAGGCAGCAGAGATGCCCTGTGATTCGAGAAGCTCGCCAACGCGGTCGAGGGCAAAACCCTTGGCGATCCCTCCAAGATCGAGCACCAGATCTTCACCAAGGAGCGTGATCGTCGAGGCTGACTCATCGACAATCACCTTCTTGTAGCCCCCAGAAACGAGGGTTGGATCGAATGCGCCCGAACTTTCTCGTGCTACCGAGAGGGCTGCCTCGACACATTCGATCGTTGCGGAAGAAACCTGCACGGGTATTCCCGCGGGCGCATTCTCGACCCGAACCACATCTGTGCCGGGACGCCAGCGACTGAGCAAGTTTTCGAGGCGATCCACCTCCTTGAAGGCGGCGTCGATCGCCCTGCTGGCATCGGTCCCATAGGCCTCGATACGGAGCATGGTGCCCATCGCCGGACGGGCACGAGAAATGGACTGCTGTGCCATTTCAACTGCGTTTTCGACGGGGATAGAATCTGCAGTCGCGGCCAGAACAGCGGGTTTCCATTGCAGCGTCATCTCGCTTCGAACCGTCTCCTGAATCGTCGCCAGCGCTCTTCGAACAGCACGTACCGTTGCGCGAGCAGAGAGCGTAGCACCGGCGAGGTTCCTGATATCCCTGTGCAGTTTGAGCATGCTCTGGCCATCTTTTTCGCGGAACTGACGAGTGAAACGAGGCGACTTGATCGCCTGCCCGATGTGTTCGCGATAGATCAGGACCTGGAGATCGATGACTCGATCCGTTGCATCGAGTGCAACCAGGAAGGTGATAGGCCGATACTTGCCAATCTCCTCGAGAACCAGGGCGTGGCCGAGTTCTGTTGCTGTCCGGGCAGACCGGATGCGAAAGATCCGTATCGGGTCTCGATTCACAGCAACCCTGGCTCGCTGTGCAATTCGAGTTCTCAGTTGTCCCTGGATCTGCAGCGTCACCTCATCGAGTTCAACTTCTTGCTCCCAGAGTTGCTCGAAGACCTTTCTGGACAGGGGACGGGAGGCCTTCTCGATGTTCCCCGCCGTCGCTGTAGCTTCTTCCCCAACGATGAAAAAAGCACAGATGACGCACAGTGCAGCAGTGTTGTGGAAAACGAGTCTCATCTGCACTCCTAGAAGTAGGTGGCGACGGAAAAGATGAAGGTCCCGTCGGGATCTTGCTGGTTTTCGATCCGTTCCCGCTCGAAATCGAACTTGAGCACTGTCTCTTCGGTGGGTCGGATGTTGAATCCGATGGTGGAACGATTCTTCACATCCGCGGACAGATCTTCCTGTTCGAGACGAAAGGTCAGCCCACAGGAGGATTCGTCACCGAACAGTCTCTCGATGGCAGCGGGGAAGAAGCGACGAGAAAACTGCATCGAACTGGCCACCAGTCGCTCGGGAACACCTCCCACCTCGGCAGCCTCGTCGATTTCGATGCCGACCTCGCCCACCTCGATCTGCAGTTCGATGGGACCGAGGGCTTGCACGACCAGAGAGAGATCGGTGGTCAGATCGAACACGGTGATGGTGAGATCGAGATCACCCGCCTGGTCCCAGGGACCGTTCCAGGCCGAGAATCCGAACTCGGTCCCGAGCACAGGGCTGTATGTAATCCTCCCACACAAACTGGGAGAACGGTCGCCATTGAACTTCAGGCTCGGCGCAGCGCTACGGACTCCACTGGATGAATCAAAGTTGTATCCGCCGATTCCATCTTCTCCGTTGAAACCGTTCAGAGCGTAGGCTTGCAGCGACCAGGACCCGTCGTCGGCACCCCAGAGTCCACCGACACCGGCACTGGTCAGCGTCGAGGGCACGATGGTACGTGCCACCAGTGGTCTGTTGGTGAGATCCCGCATCGGAGAATCGTGGTAGAGATTGGTCGCTCCGAGCGGAACCAGGATGGCTCCCGATCGAAATTTCCAGTCCCCCATATCAACATCCACATGGGCATATTCGACCTTGATTTCCCCGTCTCCCGAAGCGATCCGGGGACCGCCATACTCGATTTCGATCTCGCAGGCGAAGTGAACCGATTCGCTGACGGTGGCATCGATCATCGGCACCAGGCGGTGGTTCTTGAATTCGGAGCGATTCGAGTCATGGAACAGTTCCAGATCGATGTATCCACCCAGGCGGATACTGCGATGGTGCAAGTCGGCGACGGGCCTTTGGCTGTTTCTCGAGACCTGAGCCGAACCGATGGTCGATATCGTCACGATTGCCAGCAGCACAAGCAGCGACACGAGTGCGAACTTGCCCAAGGGTAGTCCCTTCCAATTCCTCGCCTCAACTGCTTTGTTTGGTATGCCAAACAAAAAGAATCCTTGCAAAGCAAATAGATCATGGATAAGACGCCCAGGCAAGCCAATCAAACAGGCAACTGGCCTGATTCTCGCTAATTCTGCCGTCCTG
>CAWLAN010000057.1:0-16962 GCA_963854815.1 Planctomycetes bacterium UBA1146 | reverse complement strand
ATTCCTCGATCTCTTCTCCCTCGATGGCACTGATCGAACGATCCTCTTCGATGATCATGGCGTGAGTCGGGCGCAATGTGCCCTTTGCACAGGGAATCTGACGCAGCAGGATTCGATAATCCCGACGATCGATATTGCTGATCAGCACCCTGGCGCGAACCGGAGGCAATCGAAACCCGAGTTCTCCCACAATCGACTGGCGGAGTTGCTCGATTCTGTCCCCGAGAGGCAACTGAGCACCGCCTGGTTCCAGCAAACGGTAGAGGCCGTAACCCAGTTCGATCGACAGCGGCTCATCGCGACTTGCAGGTCGATTGGGTTGGTCTTTCGACAACGTCGGAGCCACCGCACCAGTCTCCTGTAGTTGATGATCGCTGGACTGTTCTGTCGACAATGACCTCTTTGGAGACCTCGTCACGTAGGCAATCACCAGCAATACCACGGCGATGAAACCGAGAACGACGGCCGGAAGTCCGGTCGCAGCCAACAGCACCAATACGCCGGCAGTAATCACGAGCGCCCGGGGATTGGCGAATACCTGTCCGACTACTGCATGGCCAATCTGTTCAGGTGAAGAAGCCCTCGTCAGCATCAGCCCGGCCGCAATACTGATGAAGAGCGCCGGCAATTGAGTGGCCAGTCCATCTCCGATGGTAAGCGTTGTGAAGACTCTCCCCGCCTCGGAGAAACTCATCGAGTACTGAAAAATCCCGATGGTAAATCCACCGATGATATTGATCACCGTGATGATGATTCCAGCGATGGCATCACCACGGACAAACTTGGACGCACCGTCCATCGCTCCGTAGAAGTCCGCCTGACGGGCAAGATCCAATCGAGCGTGCTTTGCCTCTTCTGCCGAAATATATCCTGAGTTCAGATTTGCATCGATGGCCATCTGTGCACCTGGCATCCGGTCAAGTGTGAACCTGGCAGCCACCTCTGCGATCCTGGTCGCACCCTTCGTCACCACGACGAACTGGATCACCACCAGTACAGCGAAGATGATGACACCTACGATGAGATTTGATCCGGATACGAAATTTCCGAAGAAGTGCACCACTTCACCTGCCGCGTACTCCCCTTCTTCACCTGCCCGGCTCAATATCAGTCGAGTCGTGGCGATGTTGAGGGACAGCCGATACAGGGTTGCTAGCAGCAACATCGAGGGAAATGCCGCGAACTCCAGTGGCTTTTTCAGATACACAACGGTGAGGATGACCAGCACTGAAAAAGCGATGTTTAGCCCGAGCAGACCATCCATGACGACGCCGGGTAGTGGCACCAAGATGGCAACCAGGATTCCCGCCAGCGCAACGACCAGTGCGAGATCACGGTTCCTCCCGATGGAGTCCTTCCAGTGGGAAGGGGCAACCAGGGTGTTCATCTGCGCTTCGTTCATCGTTCTTTACTTTTCACGAGCAGTTTCTCATGAAGGTCGCGGCGACGGCGCCGCAGCAGCGGATCACCGTGAGCCTCCCGATTCTCGTCTTCGACTTCTGTTCGGCTCATCATCAGGGACTGTCGATACTGCCAGCGCTTATGTGCCCAATCGCCAGCAGAAATCAGCAGCAAAACTCCAGAGATCTTGATAAAGATCCACACCAGTCGGGATCCTGCAGTACTCACGATGATTGCAGGATCGGAGATTCCGGTACCCACAACTGCCTCGGGGCCCGTCACCATCCCTCGCACCCCATGTACCAGAACCAGAATCACTGCAGAGATTTTTATTATTCCGAAGGCCAATCTGCCAAATCCCACATGGCCGAAAATTTCTCTCACGTTCCTGAAGGGATCGATTCGCCCCAGATCAGGAGTGATTTCTGCTAATCGGATCTGGAATCCCACCTGTAACCACGTCGACAGAGCGGCGACAACAAAGGTAATCAACAAGATGGGACCAGATAATACGATGACCGTTTTGATCGCATCTTCGAGCAGCAGGATTGCTGTCGCTCCGTCCAGTTTCACGCTCGAGAGGTTTCCCAGAACCCCTTCCACGGTGGTCGACAAGAGAGCGTACATCGTCGCGCAGCAGAGAAGGATTCCACCGAACCCGGCTAGCATCACCACCGATCCCACCAGGTCGCGGCTGAGGGCAGTTTCCCCCTCGATTCTGGCTCTCTCCAACCTTCTGGCAGTCGGAGCTTCGGTCCGTTCATCATGATGGATGCGTTCACTCATGAGTCAGACCCCACCGATTCCACGGAGGATCAACTCCGAACCCTGAACACCCAGTCCAATGACAAATCGATAGATTTCTGCAATGAACGGCAACGTCATGAACAGCACCAACATCCCGACTCCGGTACGAATCGAGAATCCTACGACGAATACGTTCATCTCCGGCACTGCTCGAGCCAGCACTCCAAGACCGATCGTCGTGGCCAGCAAAGCGATGCACGCAGGCAACGCAATCTGCAATCCAAGTTTCCAGAGTTGTCCACCCAGTTCCCCGGTAATCACTGTGGCAGATTCGGCAGTTAGCGCACCGGTGAAAATATTGCCCATCATCCCCGGCGGAACCATTTCAAAAGAACCACACAGCGACAAGATGACGAGCCTGTGCCCCCCGAGAGCGAGGAAGACCAGGGCGGCAAATACCATCAAGAGTGTCGTCAGCGCAGTCGTGGATTGGCCCGTCACCGGATCCACCACGTCTGAGAAAGCGAGTCCCGAATCCTGTGACAGCAGTTGCCCTCCCAGGTGAGCAACCCACATCAACATTCCTGCGGTGGCTCCCAGCACCCAGCCGAGAGCGAGTTCTCCGCAGATCGAGAAGGCGGCGATGATCGGGCTGGAGAGCAACGTTGCCATGTCACCGGAACCAACCTGGGCATGAGCCGCGGTAACGATCGGTGCCACGCACAGAGCGATCAGCGCTGCGAACCCAGCCTTGATCCGTACCGGGATCATCTTCGAGGAAAAGACCGGAAGTACCATCATCGCGCCAGCGAGTCTCGTAAATACAAGCAGCCAACCGGCCCAGGTACTGACAGAGAATTCCAGCAGATCGTTCACTGCTGATCACCTCCCCTGAATACCTGAGATGACTCCTGGATTGAATTCCTCGCATAGTCGGTTGCCCAACCCAGCAGTAGCGGCATCAACAGCAGCAGCACCAGAGCTACTGCGATGATCTTGGGTACAAACGTGAGGGTCTGATCCTGCAGATGAGTCAGGGCCTGGAACAGGCTCACCACCACACCAACTGCCAACATCACCAGCAGAATCGGGACTGCCAGTTGCAGAGCCACGAACAGGGCTTGCTGAAGCAGGTCGATCGCTATTTCGAATCTCATCATCCAGCCGCCGTTACCATCGTGGAAACCATCAATTGCTCCACGACCAGTCCCCATCCATCGACCAGAACGAACACGAGGACCTTGAATGGCAAGGAAACGATCACAGGGGGAAGCATCAGCATCCCCATCGAGACTAGAATTGCCGAGACCACCAGATCTATCACCACGAAGGGCAGATAGATCATGAATCCCATCTCGAAGGCCCTTCTCAGTTCGCTGAGAACAAAGGCGGGCATGATCACCGTTGTCGGCAAAGCTTCGAGAAACTTGCTCGTGATGAAACCGTCGTCGGAGAACTGGTTCTCGACGATTACGGGGGCACCAACGCGAGCCATCAACAAGAGATCACTCTCATCGATCGATCGATACATGAACTCCCGTATCCTCGTTTCTGCGTACCGGAACGCCTCTTCACCGGTCGGGACTCGACCTGTGGAAGCCGCAGGAACCTGGTCGGCGTAGGGCCCGATCGCATTGGTGTAGATGTCACCCCAGATCGGCCCCATGACCGCGATGGTCAACATCAACGAAAGCCCGATCAAAACCTGATTCGGCGGTGAATCCTGGGTTCCAATCGCCCGACGAACAAATCCGAGCACCACGATGATCCTGGTGAAACAGGTGGTCAGGAGTAAAAGGGCAGGTGCCATCGACAACACCGTCATGATGAGGATCAACCGCAGCGAGATCCCGATGTTCTCGGGAGATCCACTCAGAACCTTCTCGATGATGCCCGATTCGGTAGCGATGTCGCCCTGGGCGATCGCCTCCGGTGCCACCACCCAGAGGATGACGAAAGCTCCCAGAATACCCAGTAGCAGAGAGCGGCGGAAATTCTTCAAGCCTGTGTTCCCTCCTCGACACGATCGCCATATCCATCAAGCCGGTCCCGTAGCCACTGAATCTCGTTACTCTCTTGTGATTCTGATGTCTCGCCGCTGGAGACCTCCAAGGGATCCTCATCGGCGCCTGTCCTGGCCTTGTTGATTTCGGTCGAAAACTCGAGTCCGTAACTGAGATCTTTCACTTCCTGGATATCGGTGATCTCACTGAGACAATCGATTCGGCCAGGGGAAGATCCGACAACGAGTACTCGCTCTCCAACCCTGACGATGATCATGCTCTGGCGGTTTCCGATGGGAATCCTCGTCAGTACCTTCATCCTCGCATCCGTTCCCGGAATGACCCCAGGAGCATACTTTCGAACAAGAATGAAACCGGCGATGCCAAGTCCCGCAATGACGATGATCGCACCTATCGCCTGGAGTGTCCGCCAGATGAACTCCGAGCCACCAGTTGCATCCGTTGCAATTATTCCACCGTTTGCAAGACGAACATCGGGCCCAGCATTAGCAGTGACCGATGAAATTGTCTTCGCCGGTGGAATTATCTGCGACGCAATCGCAACAGATGCCATCGAGAATATGAGCGCCAGAGCCAACCCCACCTGAATCCAGTATCTGAATCGAATCCCTGGAAGTATCGATATCGACACCTGTAACCCTTTTTTTGATTCCATTCTCACCCACTTCCCCTGCAAGAAACTCACCCTGAAGCCACCCGATGATCGTCATTTTCCGACTGGATCCGTTTTGCGAATCGAGTGGTTGTTTCGTCGTCAACGATTCGCTCCCCCATCTTGACGATCCGTTCAAGACTCTCTTCTCTCCTTCGATCTCGTAGATTTTCGACAATCCGGTAGCGATTTACTGCCACCTCGACCTGCTCTCGAATTTCATCAGCAGCTTCGGCAAGTTGATCTGCAAGCTCAGCGTTCATCTTCGCTTCATCCCTCAGTCTCGAGAGGTAATGGCGGTGTACCAGCAACTGCTCGATGTCATTTCCAGCGTTATCCGATGCACGTATCGAGTCGATCACTGCATGGTGTTCAATTTCGGACTCCCGTATCCGCTCTTGTTGCAAATGAAGTTCTCGAACACGGCGGTACAACTTCGAGAGTTCTACATCCATCTCAGATTTCCTGAGTCGCAGCAGCGCATCGAGGCGAGAAGCGGATTCTGACATCACTTGCCCTTCCAATCGGTGCCTCTGGAAATCTCGATGAGCCGATTTCGTGTCTCTAAAAAGTCACTCGTTTCTTCCGGTCGCTGTCGAAGAAGTTGTTCAATCTTGGGAAGCGAATCGATGGCGTCGTCAGATCGTTTGTCATGGCCACGGACATAAGCACCGAGGCGCAACATGTCTTCGATCTCTCTATGTATGGCAACCTTCTCGACCAACGACCGGGCGGCTTCTAGATGTTCTTCGTCAACCACTGAGTTCATGGATCTGCTGGTGCTGGAGCAGGGATCGATCGGTGGAAACCACCCTTTGTTGGCGAGATCCCTCGACAACCAGATCTGGCCATCGAGGATTCCACGGACGGAATCGCCGATGGGATCGTGCTGATCATCGCCCTCGACCAGGACCGAGTAGAATGCCGTGATACTGCCATCCACTCCTGGCCCGGTTCTCTCCAGTAGTTTCGGGAGCATCGCGAATACACTCGGGGTGTAGCCCCGAGTGGTCGGTGGTTCTCCCGCGCAAAGCCCCACTTCACGCTGCGCGAGAGCGACACGCGTTATGGAGTCAACCAGTAACAGCACATCTTCTCCCCGATCCCGGAACCACTCGGCGATGGCTGTAGCGACCCTTGCCGCTCTCAAGCGCATCACTGCCGCTTCATCTCCGGTCGCCACCACGACAACACTTCGAGCCAGCCCCTCTGGTCCAAGATCTCTCTCGATGAACTCTCGGACTTCTCGACCTCGTTCCCCAACCAGAGCAATCACTCGTACCGGCAATGTGGTGTTTCGAGCGATCATGCCCAGAAGAATTGATTTCCCCACTCCACTACCCGAGAAGATGCCGAGTCGTTGTCCGATTCCCACGGTCAGTATCGAATCGAGTGCGCGAACTCCCGTATGTACAGGTATGCGGATCTTCTGACGTTTGAGCGCCGGAACAGGGATATTGTTGATGGGCACTTTTTCTTTGATGGGAATGGGACCCAGTCCATCGATCGGAACCCCTCGCGCATTCACGACCCTCCCGAGCAGATGGTGAGAAACCGCAACGCACGGAGTCTCACCGTCATGAATCACTTCATCTCGTGGAGCAATTCCTTCGCTTCCATCCTCGGGTAGCAGATGCGTTCTTCCCTCGTCAAAACCCACCACTTCCGCAAACATACGATCCCCGTCGCGAGTCACGATGGTGCACTCAGCTCCAACTGGCAGTGCAAGCCCTTGGGCCTCGACGATGACCCCGACGACACGGACCACTGCCCCACGAACTCGGACGAGTTCATCCAGATTCACCGTATTCAGCGCGGAGATCAGATTCATCTATTTCTCCTGCGTATCCTGGATCAGTGCAGCCTCGATCAAATCGAGTTGTGTTTCTATTCCCAGATCCACACTTCCTGTGGCACTTCGAACACGACATCCGCCACGAATGATCGACTCCACTCCCATCACCTCGGCACCCTCGGCTCCCTGTATCTTGTGGCCGAGTGACGGAAGAAATTCGATGACCGCCTTCAAGTCGCCAGGATTTACCTCGATCTGAATCTTGCGTCTGTCACCGATTCTCTGGATTGCCAGTTCGATGTTCTCGGTGACGAGTAGGGGGAATTCGACGATCTCTTTCCTGAGAACGCGTTCGGCAATCCCCCGAGCCAGTGCAACCGTATCTCGACGGATTTCATCGATGGTGAGTTTCCAGCAACAGTTGAACTCCTCGAGAACGTTCTCGAGCAACTGGGGCACCGAACCACAAGTATCTCCCAGCAGGGTCCTCGCCTGCTCCTGGATGAGAACAACCGCTTCACGCCTGCTCTCCTCGAGACCTTTTTGCATTCCTTCCGAGAATCCGGATTCAACACCTTCCCTGCGTCCTGCCGCGAGTCCGCGCAGGCGCGCCTCCTGCTCGATCTCTGCCACTCTCTGGTTGGCTTCCGCGATTTTGCCACGAACGTGCTCATCCGTCTCTTTCCTGGCCGTCTCGATCGCGGCCGTCAATTCGTTTCCCTCCTGAACCAGCTTCTTGCGCAAATCTGAGTATGCAGCCTGAAGTGCGTTCAGTTGTTGCCGCGCCGACTCGACGGAACACTCATCGTGAGTGCTACCGGTACCGGGTTGAGAGAACACGGGGTCACTCATGACGATTGAACCTCCTGAGAGCGATCTTCCTCGCGATTGCGTTCGATCAGGTCCGCAAGATTGGGATCCGTGGTTCGAATATCTTCGAGAACGGATTGATCCACTTCCGCTGGACTGGGAACGGTACTCACAAAGGACGGTAGGGAAATTCCACTCGAGCAAACAGTGTTTGAACTTTTGAACAGATCGAGTGCCGCCATGGCATCCTCGATGATATCTGGATCGAGAACCCCCACCTGCTCGATCACTTCTCCAAGAACTGCCAGTTCGTCCGATCCCAGTTGCTGGAAGATCTGTTCGCGATTTCCACCCTGATCCAGAATTAACAACGCCAGCACATCACTACCTGGTAGTTCTTCCCTGGTGTCGGAGAGCACCTGACGCAGAATCGTGACCGATTGGGTCACGGTGAGATTTCGAATCGTCTCCATCGATTGCTCGTAGGAGACCTGATTTTCTTCATTCACATAGGTGCTGATGGCCTCCTGGATCCCGGCAACCGGAGAGGCTCCGGCGACCCGGAAGCCCTGGATAGCGGCCTCTCGAGCAGTATCCGTCGGACCATCACGGAGCATGACGAAAACCGAGATGACCCCGAAGAAAACCAGGACGAAGAAGGGGAAATTGTTCTTCTGACTACCGCTAGCGCCAACGAACCCGCCAACCGCAGCAGAAGAGGAAGCGACAAGATCGAATCTGACCGGGAAAACACGGGCCTCGATGTCCGTGCCTGACCCCAGGTGAACCCTCAGATGCGATTCTATCCCGCTGGCAACCTCACGGGTAAACCCGCGTAGAGCAAGACGAGTTTCGGGAGTCTCCTGGTATCCACGGCCAGCACTCGAGGTGTTCCCCGCAAGTCCGAATTTGCCATTGTAGCGATCAGTGGCGAGTACCAACGCCTTCTCGCGATCAAGCATTACGGTGACGGCAACCGTATCGACTACATTCACTACTGGATCGGATTCAACATACGAGGGGATCTGCTGAGCGGTTGCACGAGTGAGTACGGTGTCTGCAAATTGAGAGGAAATCGGAGCGAGACTTGCAACCTGTTCCTGGAGGTCGTAAACCCCTCGAACAACCGGGTATCGAGGTTCGATGAACCCAGGATCCTCTACTGCTTCTTGCAGGCTGACATCCACAGCAACTCGATACATCTCTTCAGAAAAGATGGATGCAAGGTATTTGGAAACGTACTCCTCTACCTTTCTCTTCTTGTCAGCGACGTCCCCGGTGGTCAACTTTGGATTGACGAGATCGTAGTAGTGACCGTATGTATCGGTGAGGATGATTTTGTCGAGCGTGATCGAATAAGCTCCCGAAACATGGAGCCCGATGACGCGTGCAACTTGCTGACTGATTCCATCCCGACGAATTTCCTCATCGAGTTGAATCTGCACGCTCACGCCATTGACCTTGCGATTGGAGCCAATGACTGCACTAGTCGTGGAACTGCTAAGAGTCACACTCACCGAGTAAATTCCATCGAGTCGTGCCAGATCTTCCTCGAGTTTCAGGATCTGAGACCGCTCCCACCTCTGCTCTCTCTGGCGTGTACTGCCCAGAATGGAATCCGTCTGGCGAATCCAGCTGAAAGGATCCTCATTCACCCCGGGACCAGGAACCCCCTGAATCATGGACAGAACCTGACCGATGTGGTTCCTGGAAACCTGGACCGTCCCTTCAGGTGAGAAGCGAAATTCCAGGTTCTCACTTCGGAGATTCTCGACGAATTGAGCCTGCTGTTGCGATTCTCCCTCCGCGAAGGGGATGTCCACCCAGTTCGTCCCTCCCAGATTTGTGAGGCCAAAGTAAGCGGCAATAAAGAGGAAGATGACCGCGAAGGCTCTTCCTCCAGCCCCGAGCCCCTCCCAGAATTTACCCAGGTCGAAGGACGACCCCACCGGACCGTGATCATATCTATTCTGGTTCGAATCCTGATTCCCCATCTCTCCCCTTCCGGCTCCGCCCCGCGGAGTTAGACATTCATCTTCTGTATTTTTTCCAGGGTTGAAGTGAGTTGGACTCTCACCCTGGACAGTGCCTGATGCGCCAGATCCACCCGATCCAGTCGCTCAATCAACATCAACCATGATTCAGGAATTGCAGTTCGCGGCGTATTCGAACTGGTCTCGTACGCAACAGTGACAACTTGCTCTTTATCGCTGGACCCCTGTGCAGGCTCGATAAGAGCCGCTTGATCCAGCAATCGCGCCTCGCCGGATCCTGCAGGAGACAATGCCGAAGAAGCGATGGTTCCTCCAAGGGGAACGGCAGTGCTGGAGATCGGTGCAAAAGCGCTGATCGCAGTCACAGACATCCTCAGTCCTATCTGTTCGACACTTGCTCTGCTCGAGATGACCACTCCTGATCATCCCGACACCATCGAGGGAGCCGGCCAGGGGCATCGAACTCTCGTCGATCACCCAGCAGTCCCCACCAGAGTGAAGTCCGAGTGGCACAGAGGTCCCGTGTGCGAACCGAATCGAGAGCCTGATGAACCGATTCGGTTCGGAAATACCCCCATGGGCCGAACATCTCCGGCCAAAGAGTGGCATATGCTTTATAAACTGTAAAGTGCAATGTATCTCAGACGTCCCGAAAACACCGGGGCGGCCTGCGGAGGGCTGCATCCTGCGAATTGCTCCCAGAAAGGTCCGTTGCGGGTATGCTGGACCCAGGTGGCCTTTCCCACCTGGATGGAAGCCTGTGAACCTGCTCATCGCCGTCGTCTCCCTGACACTCATCACTTCATTTTTTTGCTCTCTCCTTGAAGCAGCATTTCTCACCGTCTCCGTCGCGAGTCTGGAAGAACGCCGTGAACAGGGGGTCGGTATCCGCTGGTTGCTGGAGATGAAGAAGGAAAGACTCGACGATGCCATCGGTTCCATCCTGATCCTCAATACCATCTCGAATACACTCGGAGCCTCGATCGCAGGATTCCTGGTTGCCAGGGAGTTCGAGAACTATCCAGCAGCCGTTGGCATCTTCTCTGCATTGCTCACCTTCCTGATCCTCACCTGTGCAGAGATCATCCCGAAGACGCTCGGGGCAGCACATTCTCGTAAATTATCCGGTTTCGTCGGAATCTGCCTGATGTTGCTCACTCGTCTGATGAAGCCCGCTCTCCTCGTCACCGGTTCGATCACCAGGATATTCAAGAGCAAGTCGTCTGAAAATGTTTCCAGAGGCGAAGTGGAAGCGATGATCCACATGGCGGGAACCGAGGGCACCCTCGCCCAACACGAAGAAACTCTCTATCGCAACATACTCCGACTCGATGAGATCCGGGTCGGTGATGTGATGACACCCCGAACGGTCGTCCGGGATCTATGGCAGGAAGCAACCATCGGAGATGTGCTTGCAGAAATCGACCGTGGGAAACTTCCGAGCCGGATCCCCATTCATGGATCAACTCGTGATGATGTGACCGGCTACGTTCTTCTGAGGGAAATTCTACTGGCCCACATCGAAGGGGCACCAAAGACCACTCCCCTATCGAAATATCGCCGTGACATTCGCTTCGTCCCCGAGGTCGCAACCCTTCGCCAGGCACTCGCGGATTTGACCAGCGGGAAGGACCCGATTGCGATGGTCGCCGACGAACATGGCGGTACCTGCGGGCTGATAACCACCGAAGATCTGTTCGAAACGATCCTGGGCATCGAAGTCGTCGATGAACATGACCAGACTGAAGATCTACGAGATCTGGCTCAGGGGCTTCGAGAGAAACGTCTCGAACGATTGCGGAGCGAGCGCGTACTGCGTGGCCCCTCCGAGTCCGGTGATGAAAAGAAACGGATGTAGTAACCTGCTCTCTGCGTGCAAATTCGTTCATCGCTGGTGGGGTGGCAGAGTGGTCTAATGCACCGGTTTTGAAAACCGGCAGGGTGTAACAGCCCTCGTGGGTTCGAATCCCACCCCCACCGCCATTGCGATATGAAGGAGAACTGCCCATGAAGGGTTTCGGATTACTGCCGCTCATCATCGTGCTGATCCTGGTGGCTCTCTTCCTGTTCACGGGCAACTATCAGCAACGCCAAATCGACAACCTGGAGAGAACCCAGGTGACGATGCAGCGTGAAGATGAACGTCTTGCCGATGAAGTAATACGCCTCGGGGCCGAGGTGGTTGGCATCCGGACTGGCCTCGAAGGCGTCCAGACGGAGATGGTCGAGATCGAGAAGAACATCGCGACTGTGGCGCTGGAGTCCGAAAATCTCAGGGCTGGCATCACCTCCGATCTTGAAAATCTCAACGAGGGCCTGGCCACCAAACAGGATGTCCTCAAGAAAGAACTGGCTGCAGAACTGGGGAAGATGAAAAGTGCTCTGGAAGGCTCCGATAACGATCAGCAATCGCTGAAAGACCGCATCTTCTCTCTCGAGGGTCAGCTGGAAGTCGCCCGGCAAGACCGGATCGAACTGGCAACCCGCCACCTCATCCTCGAAGAGGTACTGAAGGATCTGGCCAATACCCAGCAACTCCTCGAAAAAGCGATTCAGCGCATCGAGAACCCACTACCCGATCCCGAGAAGTAACCGGGGCCCCTTGCCGTTACGCTATCGGCGACCCACAACTGGAAATATACTCGGTGGATACAGTTGTCAGCATCGAAAGTAAATTAGGCATACCCTTGAATCCCTCAGACTTCACTGCAGAACAGATCCGAGACCAATTTCTCTCCCGGCTGAGGGAGAGGATTCTGGTCATCGATGGTGCTACCGGAACTGCCATCCAGGATCGAAATCTGAGCTCCGAGGACTTTGGCGGTGAAGATCTGGCAGGTTGCAATGAGAACCTCGTTCTCACTCGTCCCGAGGTGATTCGTTCGATCCACCAGTCATACCTGGAAGCTGGCTCTGACTGCATCGAGACCAATACTTTCGGTGCCACCGAACTGGTACTCGATGAATATGAGCTGGGGCCCAAGGCAGAAGAGATCAACTTCATCGCTTCCCAGTTGGCCAGGAAGGAAGTGGATCGGTTTGCCTCTGCAGAGCACCCCAGATGGGTTCTTGGATCGATGGGCCCGACGACAAAGACTCTATCGGTCACCGGAGGAATCACATTCGACGAATTGAGAGACCACTTTCGGATCCAGGCCCATGGACTGCTACGAGGCGGCTGTGACGTCCTGCTGGTAGAAACGGTCCAGGACACCCTCAATCTGAAAGCCGCGATACATGGCATCGACGAAGCCGCCAGCGAACTGGGCTTTTCTCGTCCGGTCGCAATCTCCTGCACCATCGAACCGATGGGGACGATGCTGGCGGGTCAATCCATCGAAGCTTTCTACAACAGCGTGGAACACTTTCAGCCCCTGTTCATCGGATTGAATTGCGCTACAGGGCCTCGCTTCATGACCGACCATCTCCGGACGCTAGCGAGCATCTCTGCCTTCCCGGTCTCCGTCTACCCCAATGCTGGACTGCCCGATTCGGACGGCAACTATGAGGAGACTGCCGAGATCCTGGCGCAGCACATCGAACCGTTCTTGGAACAGAACTGGGTCAACGTCATCGGTGGATGTTGTGGTACGACCCCCGATCACATCCGTGCCATGGTCGATCTTGCTTCACGCTTCTCACCAAGATCATACTCAGACAGAAAACGTTCCATCGTCTCGGGCATCGAAACAATAGAGATCAGCGAAGACACAATTCCACTTGTGGTTGGTGAAAGAACTAACGTCATCGGAAGTCGTCGCTTCAAGAAATTGATCGCGCAGGACGAGTTCGAGAAAGCCGCAGAAATCGGAAGAAGGCAAGCCCGCGGTGGAGCTCATATCATCGATGTGTGTATGGCAGATCCGGACCGTGAGGAACTCGATGATATACTCAGGTTCCTTCCATTGTTGACCCGCATGGTCAAGATCCCCCTGATGATCGACTCCACGGATGCAGTCGTGCTCGAGGAAGCCCTGAAACTGTGCCAGGGAAAATCCATCATCAACTCCATCAACCTGGAGGATGGTGAGGATCGATTCGAAACGGTCGTGCCTCTTGCAAAAAAATATGGTGCCTCTCTGGTGGTGGGCTGTATCGACGAGGATCCAGAAGATGGAATGGCCGTCACCGTCGAACGAAAACTCGAAATCGCGACGAGATCCCACGAACTTCTCACACAGAAGTACTCGATCCCGGAGCAAGATCTCATATTCGACCCGTTGGTCTTCCCGGTAGGGACAGGGGATCAGAAATACAGCGCTTCCGCTGTGGCCACCATCGATGGAGTCCGCGCCATCGCCGAGACCTTTCCGCATTGCAATACCACGTTGGGAATCAGCAACGTCTCCTTCGGTTTGCCTCCGGCAGGTCGAGAGGTTCTGAACTCGGTCTTCCTCTATCATTGTATTCAGGCCGGACTCTCGATGGCCATCGTCAACTCCGAACGGATGCAACGCTATGCGAGCATCCCTGACATCGAACGGGAACTCTGCGAGGATCTGATCTGGCAGAGAACCCCGGATCCCATCGCTGCTTTTACCGAGCACTTCCGTGGCCGGAGGGTCGCGATGGAAGGGCAATCTCCCCTCCTCCAGCTTCCCATTCCGGAAAGATTGGCTCGCAACATCATCGAGGGCACCAAGGAAGGTCTCGACGACGCACTCGCGCAAGCGCTCGAGAAATACGAGACCCCGCTTAAAATCATCAACGGCCCATTGATGACCGGAATGGCAGAAGTAGGGCGGCTTTTCAACGACAACGAATTGATCGTGGCGGAAGTATTGCAAAGCGCCGAGGCGATGAAGGCGGCCGTTTCCTTCCTCGAGCCTCACATGGAAAAGATTGAATCCATTAGTCGTGGAAAAGTGCTGCTTGCAACCGTGAAGGGGGATGTACACGACATTGGAAAGAATCTCGTTCACATCATCCTCTCCAACAATGGCTTCGCGGTGGTAGACCTCGGAATCAAGGTTCCGCCAGCCCAGCTGATCGCCGCAGTCCAGGAACACCAACCCGACGCGATCGGCCTTTCTGGGTTGCTGGTAAAGTCCGCCCAGCAGATGGTCGTTACCGCCGAAGATCTTCAAGCGGCTTCTATCGATCTCCCTATCCTCGTGGGAGGTGCGGCTCTCTCGGAGAAGTTCACCGCCAAAAAGATCCAGAAGGTCACCGATTCTCCGGTGATCTACGCCAAGGATGCGATGAGGGGACTCGCAATCGTCAGCGACCTGTTCGATCAGGAACTTCGACCCGGATTCCTCGAGGAAAACCGTCGCAACCAGGAGCGAATCGCTCTCGGTGGGTCGACCAAAACCGGAGCGGCAGTGGCACAGATCACCCTGCCCGATCGCTCTCCCGTGATCCAGGTGGTCGATACGGCCCCGGCGATTCCCGATGTGGAACTTCACATCGAGACCCAGATCGCACCAGAAGATGTGTTTCCCCTCATCAATCCGCAGATGCTTTACGGACGGCACATGGGACTTCGAGGTAACTTCGAGAAGAAGATCGCTGCCGGAGATGTAAAGGCCGCTCGCCTTCAGAAGATGATGCTGGAACTTCTGGAAGAGGTTCGCGCGAGGGATTTGCTGTCGCCAAAAGCGATGTGGCAGCACTTCCCGGCCAGTTCGACTTCTGACGAGATCACCATTTACGATCCGGAGTCCCTTGAACCACTCGAGAGGGTCGCCTTCCCGCGCCAGCAGAAGCCGCCCCATCGTTCAGTCTGTGACTATCTCCTCGCACCAGCTAAAGACGGTAGTCCCGTCGATAATCTTGCCATTCTGGTCACCACGGCGGGATCCAAGGTTCGGGAACAATCTCAGGCCTGGATGCGTGAGGGCGAATATCTGAAATCTCATGCCATCCAGGCGCTGGCAGTCGAGATGGCAGAGGGACTGACAGAGAGGATTCACCGGATCATTCGTTCGAACTGGGGATACCCTGACCCGGATTCGATGACGAAGATGGATCTATTCCGCGCCCAGTATCGGGGCAAGAGATACTCTTTCGGCTATCCGGCTTGCCCTGATCTCTCCTGCCAGGAAGTAATCTGGCGCTTGCTCGAGCCGCAACAGCACCTCGGAGTCGAACTCACGGAAGGGTACATGATGGACCCGGAGGCAAGCGTCTCGGCGCTTGTCTTCCATCATCCCGATGCGAGCTATTTCGGAGTCGGCAACAACGAAGAGTGATCGCCTTCGAATCACCGAACCATCAACGGGCCACCAGTTTCACCCGGATGCTGAGCGTCTCCCCGTCGCGCTCGATTTTCACGACCACTTCGGCTCCCGGTTCCAGTTGCCGCAATAGTAGCGCGTAACCACGCAAGTCAGTGATCAGCTCGTCGTCGATGGCAAGAAGGCGATCTCCGGTACGCAAACCGGACCGTGCTGCCGGGGAACCCTCGACCACATCGTCGATCCTCACTCCTGGTCCTGTGTCTGTGAAATCGGGAACGGTACCGAGCATCACCCTTCGTCCCTGCTGGGGCTGAGCCGGATCCGTCTCCCTGGCCTGCCCAACCCCGAGGGTGGAGGTCAGTGCAGCCGGGCGCTCGGAGAGATACATCAGCGCTTCCCTCAACCAGGTGGCCACCGAAACCAACCCCTGGGCATCGATCTTGTCGGCGGTGTCGCCGGGTCGATGGTAGTCAGAGTGTGCCCCGGTGGTGAGCTGGATGCCGGGGATGCCGATCTCGTGGAAAGGGACCTGATCAGACCCGCCGGGATCATCCTTGACCGCCGTCGAGAGTACCGCGGTGGTGAACCCGATCCCGCGGGCGATATGAACCCACTCGGTCGCGGTGCCGGTTCCCAGCGCCAGCAATTCACCCTCCCGGAGCCGACCGACGGCATCGATGCTGATCACCGCCAGCGCCTGTGAGGCGGGCCATCTCTTCATCGATTCGATGTACCGACGGGAACCGCGCAACTGCCACTCCTCGGCACTGGTGGCGACGAAGATGACACTTCGTGCCGGACGATGGGTACCGGCGATGATCCGCGCCGTCTCGAGCATCACCGCCACGCCGGAAGCGTTGTCGTCGGCTCCCGGGTGAATCTCACCTTCATTTCCCGTTCGAACATCGGGCCAACCGCGTCCAAGATGATCGACATGGGCCAGCACCACCACCGACTGCCCCGCCAGCGAAGCATCGGTACCGGGGATCATTCCGATGACATTGCGCAGCGAAACGGTTCGGGTCTCGTCACCTGTGCCCGCTTGCTCGCTCCAGGAGTCGAAGAAACTGCCGTCGGGGGCCGCTGGTTGCAAACCGATCTCTTCATACCGATCCGCCACCCACTGCGTCGCTCGCTCCAGTCCGGCGGAACCGTTTTCTCGCCCCTCCCGTTGCGGATCGGCAAGCCAGCGCACATCCGAGATCATTCGATCCGCATCGAGTACCGGACCTGGTCGTGTGAGAGGTTCGCGTGCATCTTCGATCTGGGCGACCAAGATTCCCTTCGCCGTCCAGGAGAGTGGGGAAGTGTCGGTCGCCCATTCTCCCTTGGCCACATTGGTCGGTTCCTCGCCCTC
>CAWLAN010000056.1:0-17083 GCA_963854815.1 Planctomycetes bacterium UBA1146 | reverse complement strand
CACCACAACGTGGCAATCTCTGTCGAGAAACAGATCCGCCAGATGTGAACCGATAAACCCGGCCCCCCCTGTGATCAGAACTCTGCTAATTGTCATCTCGAGAGCTCCTGGTTCCGATCCCGTGATATTCGAGTCCATACTTCACTGTCATCTCATCATTCCAGATGTTTCGTCCATCGAAGACAACCGGTTCGGCGAGAAGTTTCTTCAATCGATCGAAATCGGGTCTCCGGTACTCGTTCCATTCTGTCACGAGAAGGAGAGCATTGGCTCCAGACACTGCATCGTAAGGGTCTTCACAGTAATCGATGAGATCCCCCATCGCTTCCTCGGCGTTTTCGAGGGCCTCTGGATCATGCCCACGCACTGTTGCACCGTGCTCGACGAGTGCCTTTGCGATCACCATCGAGGGGGCCTCCCTCATGTCGTCAGTGCGTGGCTTGAAGGCAAGTCCCCACATGGCGAAGACATGGCCCGAGAGATCTTTGCCGAATCTCCTGACCACCTTTTCTGCTAGAAACCTCTTCTGTCGATCATTGACTGCATCGACTGCGTCGAGAATTTCCAGCGGCGTATCGTGTTCCCTCGCAAGAGCAGCAAGCGCCCTGACATCCTTGGGGAAACAGGACCCTCCGTAGCCGACCCCGGGAAACAGGAAGTGGGGCCCGATGCGACGGTCACTTCCCATCCCCTGTCTCACTTTTGAAACGTTCGCTCCTATCACCTCGCAGAGCCGAGCGATGTCATTGATAAATGAGATCTTCGTGGCGAGCATCGCGTTCGCTGCATATTTCGTCATCTCCGCCGATGCCGGATCCATGATCAACAATGGCTTCCCGGTTCTGACAAATGGTGAGTAGAGTTCACTCATCAGTTCCGCTGCCAAATCATCATCGGTCCCGATGACAACTCGATCGGGCTTCATGAAGTCATCGATTGCGGCACCTTCCTTGAGAAACTCCGGATTCGAGACAACGTGAACCGTATGAGATGTGTTCGAAGAGATGACATCATGAACCAGCCTCGAGGTTCCTGGTGGAACGGTGGACTTGTTGACGACCACAAGTTGGCCCCTCATCGCCTGACCGATCTCTTTCGAAACAGCAAGAACCGCCGAAAGGTCACAGGTCCCATCAGAGTTCTGGGGGGTTCCGACGGTGATAAATGCGACTTCGGCTCCATCGATGGCAGCGACGAGATCGGTGCTGAAAGAGAGGCGCCCGGCTTTACTATTGCGTTCCACCAGTTCTTCGAGACCAGGCTCGTAGATCGGGATTTCACCTGCCTGTAACCGTTGAACCTTGGAGGCCTCCCGGTCGACACAGATGACCTTGTTACCACTTTCCGCGAAACAGGTCCCGGTGACCAATCCGACGTATCCCGTTCCCACAACCGTGATTCTCATGCCTGAGCACCTTCATTCCAGGTGTTGATTTCCAGGTATCAGTCACCCGATGTCGTCGATACCGACATCAGCTTCGAACCGACAGGGATCATATCAGAGCCCTCCCCTTGCGGCACCAAGGCTAGAGGAAATCCCGCCGGTCCGATGTCGCTGGGAAGTCGGAATGCGTACAATATAATCATGACTAGCGACGATTCCCTCTCCGGGCCGAATCAGCCCGATCCTCCCTCGGGAGCCGATGATGGTTCCAATGAGGATCCTGCACGAAGCAGTTTTGCTGATTTGCCGCTTCCTGTGGCAGTCCGCGAACGTCTGGCTCAACTGGGTTTTCACCACCCGACACCGATCCAGGAACTGGCGATTCCAGTCGCAGTCAAGGGAATCGATCTGATCGGAAAAGCGGAAACGGGAACCGGAAAGACCATCGCCTTCACCGCTCCCATCATTGGAAAACTGGATCCGGAACGTGTTGCAGTCCAGGCGCTCGTTTTATGTCCTACGCGAGAACTCGCCCAGCAGGTGGAAAAAGTGGCTTCTGCAGTCGGTGAGACGCTCGGTATCCGAGTCGCACTCGTTGTCGGGGGAGTCCATCAATCACAGCAGATACTTCAACTCAGGAGTGGAGCTCAGATGGTTGTCGGGACACCCGGCCGGGTGCTCGACTTCCTGCGAAGTGGCAAGATCCGACTCGGATGGGCCGATCATGTCGTTCTTGATGAGGCGGATCGGATGCTCGACATGGGATTCATCGATGACGTATCCGAGATCCTCGAACATACTTCCTCGGACCGACAGACCTATCTCTTCTCGGCTACCTTGCCCCCAAAAATCAGAACTCTCATGAAGCGATTCATGAAAAAACCACAGATTGTCTCCACAATCCTGGAACTCGCCACCGTCCCCGAAATCGAACAAAAATTTATTCGCTGTGAAGCTTGGGCAAAGAAGTACTGGGTTCATCAGTTACTGGACCAACACAAGGAAGAGACCTGCATCATCTTCTGCAATACTCGCAGGACGGTGATCGATCTCGATCGAGATCTCTGGGGGCGTGGTTATCCGGCGGGTTCACTCCACGGGGAACACGACCAGGATCGCCGCTTCAACATTCTCGAGGGATTCAAGCAGAAGAAAATCACCACCATGGTGGCCACAGATGTGGCTGCCCGTGGACTTGACGTGGAAGCGGTTACCCGGGTGGTGAACTACGACATCCCGGATGAGGTGGAAACCTATGTCCACCGCATCGGCCGAACCGGGCGAGCCGGAGCTTTGGGATTGGCGATCAGCCTGGTCGATTCCCGTGCCCGTTTCTCGTGGAACCGCATCGTCGAGGAGACTGGATTCCCCATCGCCGAGGAAACCTGGCAGCCACCGCGTGGAGCCCGTCCCGATCCAAACTTCAACTCCAGAACTACCCGAGGAGGACCGCGGGGACGTCCCAGAGGAGGCGCGGGGAAACGACCCGGAGGACCATCCAGTGCCGGACGAAGAGGAAATCCCAGGGGTGGTCGTCGACCGTCTTCAGGAGGCAGGAGACGAAAATAAGGTAGCCGTCGAGGCCACCTTTCGCTGAAATTTACGCGATGAAATCAACTCGATGAAAATGGGGCCCGGCAACGCCATGCGTTGCGGGGCCCCATCCGTTTTCAGGTGAGCGACTCCGGGACTAGTACATCCCGCCCATGCCACCCATGCCACCCATACCACCCATGCCACCCATGCCACCGCCGGAGCCACCGCCGCCTTCGTCGGTGCTCTGCATTTCACTGACCACGGCCTCGGTCATCAGAAGCAAACCTCCGATGGAAGCCGCATTTTCGAGTGCCGTGCGAGTGACTTTGGTCGGATCGATGATTCCGGCCTTGATCATATCGACATATTCGAGGTTGAGAGCATCGAAGCCATGGGATTCCTTACCCGCCTTGACGCGCTCGCTGACGATAGCGCCATCGATACCTGCGTTCTCGGCGATTTGACGGATCGGAGCCTCAACAGCCCTACGGACGATGTCGACACCGATGGCCTCGTCACCATTGACGGCTACACCGTCGAGTTTCATGCCTGCACGCAAAAGAGCAACGCCACCACCGGGTACGATTCCCTCTTCGACTGCAGCGCGAGTCGCGTGGAGGGCGTCCTCGACGCGAGCTTTCTTTTCCTTCATCTCGGTCTCGGTCGCGGCACCCACATTGATCTGGGCAACACCACCGGAGAGCTTTGCAAGGCGCTCCTGGAGTTTCTCGCTATCGTAGTCGGAGGTAGCCTTTTCCATCTCGGCGCGAATCTGATCGATCCGGCTCTTGATATCATCAGAAGAACCGGCTCCTTCGATGAGGGTGGTTGTGTCCTTCTCGATGATGACCTTCTTGGCACGCCCCAAAAACGAGATATCCACATTTTTCAGGTCAGTCCCAAGATCTTCAAAGATGGCACGGCCACCGGTGAGGATGGCAATGTCTTCGAGCATCGCCTTGCGACGATCTCCGAAACCTGGTGCCTTCACTGCACAGCAGGAGAAGGTCCCGCGTAACTTGTTCACAACCAGGGTCGCGAGGGCTTCACCTTCAACATCTTCTGCCAGAACCAGAATCGGCTTTCCGGATTGAGCGATTTTCTCCAGCAGTGGGACCAGGTCCTTGATGGATCCAATCTTCTTCTCGTGAATGAGGATGTAGGGATCGTCGAGAATACAGGACATCTCTTCGGTATTGGTCACGAAGTGAGGCGAGAGATACCCCTTGTCGACCTGCATCCCTTCGACCCAGTCCACTGTGGTATCGAGAGACTTGCCCTCTTCCACGGTGATGACCCCATCCTTGCCAACCTTCTCCATCGCATCGGCGATGATGTCGCCAATCGCGGGATCATTATTGGCAGCGATGGATCCGACCTGGGCGATCTCGGTCCTGTCTTGCACCTCGGTAGACATATTGCCCAGTTCCTCGATGATTTTGTCAACAGCCTTCTGGATTCCACGCTGCAGACTCACCGGATTCGCACCTGCTGTGACATTGCGCAGACCTTCGTGGAAGATCGCACTGGCGAGGACAGCAGCGGTGGTGGTGCCGTCTCCGGCGTTGTCGGAAGTTCTCAAAGAAACTTCCTTCACCATCTGAGCTCCCATGTTTTCGAAAGAATCCTCGAGTTCAATTTCACGCGCCACGGTAACACCATCCTTGGTGATAGTGGGTGCGCCAAAAGACTTCTCAAGAATAACATTACGGCCTCGGGGGCCGAGCGTGACCATGACAGCTCTTGCGAGTTTCTGTACACCACGGCGTACAGCGTCGCGGGCTTCGTGGTCAAACGCGATGCGCTTTGCGCCCATCGTGTCAGTTCCTCTCATATCTTCTGTCTTCCGCAAGTTTCAACTCGGCGAAAGACTCGGTTTATCGGGAATATCTAGTCAGCATTGACAATGGCAAGAACGTCGTCCTCGCTCATGATCAGATACTCCTGACCTTCCACTTTGATCTCGGTGCCAGCGTAAGAACTGAAAATCACACGGTCGTTCTTGCTGACCTGGAATTCCGCGCGGTTGCCATCCTTGAGCAACTTGCCATCTCCGAGGGCCATGACCTTGCCCTCTCGTGGCTTTTCCTTCGCATTGTCCGGCAAGAAGATACCACCCTTGGTGCGGTCTTCCGCTTCGAGCCGCTTGACGACAATCTTGTCATTGAGCGGACGAAGATTCAGTTTTTCCATTGGAGTCGCCTCCCTTTCTCGTGCCCGTGTGGGCTTTCTCTGCTCGATTTCTACGAACCCCGCTCCTGGAGTTCACAGACATCAACTCTTCTCAATTCTTGAGCAGGGTACTCACCAGGTCCCGGATTCTGCTCCGGAACAGATCTGGCTCGACAGGCTTCGGCAACAAGGCGAACCCGCCCACCTCCTCGACATCTCTCTTCAACTCAATACTGGCCTCCCCGCTGACAAAGAGTGCCGGAAATCGCCAGCGATACTCGCTGCGGATCCGCCTGAACACCTCGACACCGGTGAGGTCCGGCATATGTACGTCCAGCACCAGAAAATCAAACGGACACACATCGGGTCTTTCGTCACTATTCTTCGCCCGGAAGTTTTTAAACAGTGAGAGGACTTCGAACCCTCCACTGGCGTGCTCCGTGAGAAATCCATCTGCGTCGAGCAGCGCAGCCAGACTGCCGCGAACTGCTGCATCGTCATCTGCGAGCAATACCCGGTACCGAGGTCCAGAAAACCCTGCTCCCGATGTGAAAATCTCGGACAGCATCGAAGGGTCCTTCCTGAACCGGGTTGTTCCCGGGCAAACGACTATTTTGCAACGATCGTGCCGCCCAACCAGCACCTACCACTGGATTCACAAGTTGTTTTTTCCAAGAGACTTGTGTCAATCTCTGCAGTTCTTCGATCGGCTTCTGAACGCCATAGGCTGCCATTGTGACAGTGCGTAGCCGCTTCGGCAGAGTAGTCCTGCCACCGTGGCAGGTATCCCTGGGGCCTGGATCTGTTGATATCCCGGGGAGGGATGGAGACCATCAGCGACCGATTCTGGAAGGAAGAGGTTCACGACTTGTCCCAATACCCCCACGACCCCACGAACCTCATCGAGGAAATCCGCGCATGTCTCGTGGCATCCGATTCGGATGGTCGACTCGAGCAAGTTCTCGAGGGAATCCGACCAGAGGATATCGCCGATGTGCTCGACGATCTCGATCCCGTCGAGAAGTTGAAAGTCTTTGCCGCCATCGGAACCGAGGCGCAGGCGGAGGTGATCGACGAGACTGACGCCACTTCCCGTGAACAGGTCATCGAAAACCTCGACGTGATTCGACTGAAGAAGATCCTCGAGGAAATGCCACCCGACGAAGCCACCGACCTCCTCAATGAACTTCCCCAGGCACAACGAAGAGAAGTTCTTGCAGAGATGGAACCGGCAACCACCGTCGAATTGTTGCGGTTGATGCAACACTCCCCGCATTCCGCCGGTGGAATCATGACTCTCGATTACATCGCGGTGGATCCGAGGCTATCTGCAGAAGAGGCTCTCTCTCTGATCCAGGAGCACATCGACACGGAGGTAGTGAACAATGTTTACATCATCGATGAACAGCGTCACCTGATCGGAGTGATTTCAATCCGGGAATTGCTCGGAGCAGATCCCCAACAGAACGTCAGCGACCTGATGACCACCGAGGTAATCTCTGTACTGGTAGATGAAGACCAGGAGGACGTCGCTCACCTGGCCCGAAAGTACAACCTCCAGGCCATTCCGGTCGTCGACGGTACTGATCACCTCCTGGGCGTCGCTACCATCGATGATATCGTCGAGATCCTCTCCGATGAGGCGGACGAGGACATATACCGCCTCGCTGGAGCGCCGGAGGGTCACCCGGCACAGCAAAAGATACTCAAGAGAGCTCTGGCGAGAATCCCATGGCTTTTTCTGCCAGTGATCAGCGGTTTCATCCTCGCATGGATGCACCCGAACGAGCACGGCTTCGCCGAACTTCTCACCTCTACGATGAATCAGCGTCTGTTGCTGGCAGCGTTCATCCCGCTGGTGATGGGAATCGCCGGAGGCGTGGGAACGCAATCGGCTACCGTCGTGGTTCGGGGAATGGCAGTCGGAGACATCGAACTGGGGAGATCGACGTTCCGTCTTTTGCGCCAGGAAGTGGTCGTCGGTCTACTGATCGCCATCGCCATCGGCAGCGTCGTGGGGGCTGTTCTGTTCATCGTAACCGGATTCCAGATGACCGAGCAATGTCTCCGACTCACGATGGCGGTAGCAGGGGGAATCGGAGCCGGGATCATCTTCGCCAACGCCTGCGGAACCGCATTCCCCATCCTATGCGTCAAGATGGGACTCGATCCGGCACTGGTAGCCGGACCTTTCATTACCAGTTTCAACGATGTGACCGCTGCGATCATCTTCATAGCGATTGCAGAATCGATCCTCAGATCTGCGTGAATCGAAGAACCTACTTGTATTCGGATTCTTCGATACCGTAGCGTTCGATCTTGTTATAGAGGGTCTGGCGTGGAATCTTCAGTTGCTTGGTCACCCTGGATTTGTTGCCTCGATTTCTCTTCAACGCTGTCAGGATCACCAACCGCTCCACTTCTGCGACGATGTCGTTAAAACCCTCCGAGGCGGGGATCTTCAGAACGATTTCGTCGCGGGTCGATCTGACATTTTGTCCCTGTAGTCGTTCTCCGTTCAATGCCTCGAGATACTGCTCGACCAGTTTTCGAGGAATGATGCGACGGTTGCAGGTCAATACAGCCTGCTGAACCACATTCTTGAGTTGCTGGATATTTCCTGGCCACGGATAGACCATCAGTTCACGCACGGCGCTTTCGGAAAATCGCTTCGTTGAATCCGAGGGCAATCCCATCTCCGAGATGAACTGCTGCACGAAGTTAGGGATGTCTCCGGTCCGTTCGCGCAAGGGGGGCACTTCCAGCACGAAACCTGCAAGTCGATAATAGAGGTCTTCCCTGAACTTGCCTGCTTGCACCAGTTCTTGAAGATCGTATCTGGTCGATGCAAGGAACCTCAGGTTCACGGAAATCTGCTCCGAACCTCCAACCGGTCGCAGTAGTCCTTCCTGGAGGACCCGGAGCAGTTTCTGCTGAATCTCCAGCGGCAAATCTCCGACTTCATCGAGCAATACCGTTCCACCGGTGGATCTCTCGAACACTCCTGCGTGGTCTTCCTCGGCACCACTGAAAGCTCCCTTGCGCCAACCGAACAGTTCTCCCTCGATCAGAGTCGGCGCGAGAGCCCCACAGGAAACGACCTCGAAACAACACGCGGACCTCGACGTACCATCGTGAAAGGCGCGGGCGAGGAGTTGCTTACCGGTACCTGTCTCGCCGTGGATCAGCACGTTGAGATCTGTCTCTCGCAGCCTCTCCACCTGGACCAGAACCTCCTTCATCGCGGGAACTACCGTCGAGATGTCCCCGACGATGAATGCCTCATCAACGCGCATCACGTTCGATTCAGCGCCTTCTGAGTCGATCTCGATCTTCTGTCGAGCGAGCACGTCCTCCAGTTGCTCCAGTCTCGCCTCGAGTTTCTCGATCATCCTCGATTGCCTTGTGATCAGATAAGCATCGAGGATGTCGACCTGTACCTGATCGATCATCGATCGGATGGTTGCCGGTGATGAGTTCTCGAACCCGCGCTCCGGATCTCCCTCGATCAGGAACAAAACTCTCTCACCATCGATGAGGGGGACTGAATAACTGAGAATCGGATCGGGTGTATTCGGGCCAGAGTCCTGGATCAACTGAGGCACTTCGAGGCTCCCCAGGTTTTCCAGCAGTAGTTGATCGATGGTTCCCGATGGCCTCTGGCCTCCCACACTTCGGACCATGACCTCATCGACCAGGCGATTGCCCTCATTATCAGGAGACGATATCAGATGCAGAGTTGCGCAACGGGCATCGAATCTCTTCAGCAAAACTCCCAGCAGCGAGGCGACAAGGACCTCGAATCTTCTTTCACTCTGCACTCCAGCGGTGCAGTGAAGCTCTTGGCTGAGTTCGATCTCGAGGGAGCGATCGACCACGATGAACGCCTCCAGGTATTCCAGGTACCCACGATCCTGCACCAGGTCCCGATTCAGGGTATCCTTCAGTGAAGTACCTGTTCGGAAATCCCGTCCCACCGGAACCAGAGACTCTCCGGCAGTGACTGGAATTCGAGCAAGGTCTTCCACAGGGAATATCGGCTGTCGATCTGGTTACACTTGAGCGATTTCCCCCCGAAGGAATGTCCTGCCTGCAAGAATAGGAGAATCCCGGACACCGCGCAATTACCCGGGAGCACCTGATCAAAATGTTGTCCTCATTGCTCGCCTTCTGGCTCCTCCTCTCCCCTGCGGCCGCTATCGGTCACCAGCATGACGATGTAGCGACCTGGATCGCTGATCTGGGCGCAGACGACTGGTCACGCAGAGAAGAGGCCGCTCGCAGGATCCTGGAGGCGGGGCCAGAAGCGGTCGAGGCTCTTCGCAAGACGCTGCTGGACCCAGATCCAGAAATCCGAGCCAGGGCGAAGGAACTGCTGGCGATCCTGTCTCCGCCGGTTCTGCACCTTGACGTCATCCGTGTAGGCAACCTGACAAGATCCTCACTGCTTGGCCCTCGCGATGAGATCACCGGAACCACGATCCGATTCCATCAGAGTAATCTGCTCCAGACCACCGTCTCATCCCGCAAAGAAGAACGCCGAATTCAGGCCGAGATCCGAGGTACCGAAGCGCCATATTCGGTAGAGATCCTGTTTCCAGGGATCAACACCGCGAGCATTTCTGGACCACCGGCGCGTGGAGTGGAACCAGGAGTTCCATGGGTGATCTTCTCCGAGGAGAGGGTCGTGATGGAAAAAGCCCAGGGAAGAACAAGGACACGGGGCGAACTCGCCACCTGGGTCGCACTGCTGAGCAACGATCTCGATGAAGCCTCCGCCAATCTCGCTCCTGAGCAACGAATCGCCCGTGCCGTCAAGGCGACTCTCCTCCAGACCGATGATCCAGACCTGCTTCATCTGGCTGGAGTCTGGGAGCAAGTGGGACCAATACCGGTTCCCGCAGCCACCGCAGATTCGCGACTTCATGATGCCGCGATGATCGCGCGCCTCTGCAGAAAAGATCAGAAGGCCAGTGCTGAACTCGCGAAACTGACCTCTCTTCATCTCGATGGAACCGCCATGGTCTCCATCGAGAGAGCCGATGCATTGATTCCACCTCTCCTCGAGGCTGGAATCGAAGGATCCGTCGATCTGTTCGTTCGACACCGGGGCGATCTTTCCCCCTGGAGACAGCACTTGAGCTGGCTTGCTCTCGAGAAGCGGATCCAGGACCAGGAGTTCGTCCGGATTCACGGCAAGAAACTGGTCGAGGCGATCCTCTCTCCTGAAGCTCTTCCTGTCCTCCGGTGGACCAACTCCCGGATGGCCTCACTGTGGACTTCCCTCCACCATGTACTTCCTGCTGATCAATGGGTACAGGTGCTCAACGGAAGGATCGATGACGCACTTGCGGTAGACATCGCTCAATCCAGTGGCCGGATCCCGCTCGTCCTCGGAACCCTGGCGTATCTTTCAAATCGATCGGTATCACTTCCTGAAGATTGGGATGACGCAGTAATCAAATTGCTCCCCACCCAGCACGCAGAAATCGCTCTCGGGATCCTCTGTGCTCAGCATAGTCATGTCGGTATCTCTGAAGAGACATGGCTCAAGGTGATCAAGGAAATCGGAGTCGGATTGTCGAGCACAGATAACACGATCAGTTTCCGGGTCCGGACCAGCGTGACCCGACTGGTCGATTTTGATTTTCTGACGATACGAGCCCGACGAGAATTGATGAAAATGCTGGCAGTCATTCTTTCAGAAGGAGCACCGAATCATCGCTCCACAGCTGAACAACTACTGTCGAAAGGAATCGGTGGAAAACCACAACCTCGGCAGCGCACGAAAACCAGCGATTACTATCAACAGCGCGCTGCGTACTGGCAGAAACGACTCGAGAATTTACCCGATGAAGAACTCTACCCGACCAATGAAGATCCAACATGGGTCCAGTTGTCGATGGCCGACATGAGAATTGACCCTCATGGAAAGGTCTTGCCCTTGAGGGTTCAGTCGGTGGTGGTGAAAACCGGCCATAGAGAACTCAAGATCGGAGATGAGGGGGAAGACGAATCGGTCATGATCGAGGTCAGTTCGGGCAATACATTCCGGATTTCTGGATCGATTCTCCTCATCGAAGACCGACCTGTCCTCACACGGTTGCGCCCCAGATGGCGCCGCTGGGCTCATCGATTCAATTCTTCCCGACTGGGACCAGAGAGCGCCGAGATCCGATCCAATATCGGTTACCAGACCCTGGTTCTGCTGAGGACGCTCGACGAAGAACCTGGCCAGGCACAAAAAGGCTGGGATCTATCTTTGACCTGGGAGGATATCGAGAAGTCGATTCTGGAATCTCTGGACTCCGAAGTTCGTACGTTGCGCGTTGCTGCAATCGACATCGTGACGACCCTGAAACTCACTTCTGCGATGGACCAGTTGATCTCGATCTGGAACGATTCTCCCGATGAGGCCACCGCTCGGGCTCTGCTGGTACTGGGAGACCCGCGTGGGAAATATATGCTGCTCTCGGTCCTCAAAACCCTGGAAACTCGTGTCACCCGGAACGCCCAGAAAGCCCTGGAGCAGTTGATCTTTATCGGCGACCCGACCGCAGTGAACCTGGTTCTCAGTTGGCTCGAATTGCCATTGGAACAGAGAAATCGCGTGCTCGAGAATCAATTGCCGATGGCTCTCCGGGCCCTCGAGACACTGATCTCCAACGATCGCAATCACGGCATCCCCCGGGAAAGATTGCTGAAGGCCCTTGTCCAGAGAACAGACACCCGAAATCTACGAAGCTACGCCATACCGATGCTCAGAAGGCTCACTGGCGTGGATCTGGGCTGGTGGAACACCTTTTCGCTCACCGATACCCAGGAGCGCACTGCCGCCCAGGAAGAGATAGCGGGCATGTGGAAGGACTGGTGGGCCCGAAGGGTCACCAGAAATGAGAATCCAGTAAAGTTAGATCCCTCTGGCGACCGATGAATCCTCCATGGACGAGATCCACCTGCCTGAACCCGACCGCTGGTCGGGCGCAGGGACTCGCCCAGGAAGGAAACTCAGATGCAAGCTCGCGAGGTCGGCCTAGAGGCATACTTCCATGACATCAACCGACACTCTCTGCTGACCGCCGAGGAAGAAAGAGAACTTGCCATCGAGGTTCGCAAGGGCGACCCCGTAGCACGTGACAAGATGGTCCGTTCGAACCTTCGCCTGGTAGTTAGTATCGCCAAACATTACGTCGAACGTGGATTACCGCTGCTCGATCTGATCGAGGAGGGGAATCTGGGACTTCTGAAAGCAGTGGAGAGATTCGATCCTGCTGCCGAATGTCGTTTCAGCACCTACGGAACCTGGTGGATCAAGCAATCGATCAAACGCGCACTCATCGATACGGTAAAATCGGTTCGCATTCCCTCTTATATGGTGGAGACCATCACAAAATGGAAGAAGGCGGCTGCCGATCTTGCCATCGAATTGGGCCGCCCCGCCCATTTCCACGAAATCGCTGAGCGGATGGAAATCCCCATGGAAAAGACCGCGATCATCCAGAACGCACTTCAGGTTGCCGATTCCATCAGCCAGACGATCTCGATCGAGAACTCTTGGGCCATCTCTGACATCATCGAGGATCCTTCTCAGATTCAGCCTCATACTTCTCTGGCCAAGAAAATCCAGGTCGAGATGATCCATGACCTGCTATTCCATCTGGAAGATCGCGAGCGAGTGATCCTCCGAATGAGGTACGGCCTCGACAACGGGGAACCGATGACCCTCAAGGAAATCGGGCAACGGGTCAATCTCTCCAGAGAGCGTGTTCGCCAACTCGAGAACGATGCCCTGGCGAAATTGCAGGAAATGGTCGTCGAGGGGAAGATCGAACAACCCGAGATCTACGACGAGGAATTCGAGGAGACGCACGGCTGATCGCCGCTACCCTTCCCCCCCATCGAGGGTTCGGATAGCATCCCTTGCGCGACCCGGGGTCTGCCACCGCGGGCCATTTCAGCGGGAGGGAATATCCGTGAGCCAGAGCAACGACGAGCGTATCGAGGTCCTCCGCGAGCGAATCGCCACGGTTCCTGACTTTCCCGAGCCAGGAATCCAGTTCAAGGACATCACCACTCTACTTGCCTGCCCGCGTGCTTTTTTTTCCTCCATCGATCTCCTGGAGGAGCGGGTATCCGATCTGGGCGCCGAAATCATCGCTGCCCCGGAATCGAGAGGTTTCCTGTTCGGAGTTCCGCTGGCAATGCGCATGGGGCTCGGTTTTGTACCCATCAGAAAACCCGGAAAACTACCTCGCGAAACCTGTTCGGTCGAATACTCCCTCGAGTACGGCACCGACGAGGTGGAGATGCACGCCGATGCGATACAACCGGGACAAAAGGTTCTGCTGGTCGATGATGTCCTGGCTTCGGGTGGAACGATGGCCGCTTGCTGCGAACTGGTTGAGAAGCTGGGTGGGGTCGTGATCGGCTGCGCTTTCTTGATGGAACTTCTTTTCCTCGATGGTCGAAAGAAATTGCCAGATGCGCGAGTCATCAGCCTTCTGGAGGAGGCCGATTGAATCGCAATTCCGCACTTCGGCTAGCACGCGTCGCTGCCGAAGAGACCCACAGAGCCACGGCAGGTCTGAAAAAACCCGGCTTCCCGAAGTTGTTCTACCTCTCCTACCAGATTCGGGATCTCGACATCTTCGAGGTCGAAGCTCGGTACGGATCTCTCTATCGGAATGAATCAAATCGGAGAAGAAACTGTCTCGCAGATACCCATGTGGGAAGTCATCGACGCGATCAGATCGCAGATGGTGGTCTGTTCGACAACTCTGACGAGGACGAATCTCATGGGTATGTGGAATTGCCCATCTCCGACCGATCAGAACCGATGAGAATCGGCCTCTGGAGGCTCACGGATGCAAAATACCGGGAAGCGGAGGAAGCATTTCTCCATAAACAGGCACATGAACTGACATACCTCGACACCAACGAACACCTCGGGGCATGGCAAAAATGCAAACCAGTGATCGCTCGTAACCTCACCGCTCTTCCTGCAGTGGATCAGGAATACTGGTTGAGTTTTGTCGAGAAGGCCAGCGCAGCCGTGTGTGCTTTTCCTCTCATCCGCAACAGCCACGTCGAGTTGAAAGTGAGGCACCAGACCAACCTGTTCGTCAATACGGAAGGCTCTTCCATCATCGAGAGTCGTTCCTACTGGCAACTGGAAGCATATCTCTGGCACCTCAGCCCAAAAGGGGACGGCCTTCCCTGGACCATCAGTCATTTCACACGGACACCGGAAGAACTCCCTGATCTATCCACCTTCAGGCGCGAGATCCGTTCGACTGCAAAGTTGCTGGAGAAGATCGCTGCTGCACCTCGGATCCATTCATATTCTGGACCAGTCCTGCTCGATCCCGTGCCCGCCGGGTTGCTGATTCACGAAGCGCTCGGCCATCGACTCGAGGGAAACCGCCTTCGAGCCAACGGAGAAGCTCGCACTTTTGCAGATTCACTGGGTAAAAAAGTACTCCCCGATTTCCTGACCCTTCACGACGATCCAAGCCTGGATTGCTGGCGCGATCCACTGGGCACCGAGCGGGGACTGGTTGGCCATTACCGATTCGATGACGAGGGAACCCCGGCAACCGATGCGCGGCTGATCGAATCGGGGATGCTCTCGGGTTTCCTCACCGGGAGGATTCCTGTCGAAAAAGGTCACAGATCAAATGGTCATTCTCGATCCCATCGACACGAGAGAGCGATGAGCAGGATGGGGGTTATGGTCCTGGAGACCGCAATCAGTCACGATGAGAATTCTCTCAAGGAACAACTGATCGAGCAGATCAAGATTCAGGGAGTACCTTATGGCATCCGCATCATGGACGCTTCAGATGGCGAAACAGCGACCGAGGCTTACGATTTCCAGGCATTTCTCGGTGACGTGAATCTCGCTTCTCGAATCTATCCCGACGGTCGCGAAGAGTTGGTGCGTGGAATCAACTTCATCGGTACCCCTCTCAACGCGATTCACGGAATCATCGCCGCAGGAGATCGTCCGGAAGTTGATAACGCCTGGTGCGGAGCAGAGAGTGGATTCATTCCGGTAACTACCATCAGCCCAGCATTACTGGTTCGACATCTGGAACTGCAGAGCAAGGCAGAGTCCCCATACACCCAGTACTGCTACCCCATGCCCGGAGATAAATAGGATCAAACCCTGGTCACTGCAACTGATCGGCGATGTCGGGAAGTAACGGGCGAACAGCCTGAGTCATCAAAGCCCTGTTGGATCCCTCTCCTACTCGGGTCACGAACAAATCGGCAGCATGTCGTGCCAGACCGAATTCATCGAGAGCTGAGACTCCCCCACAAACTTCCATCGCATCCTGCAACAGCCTGGAAGCTGCACGACTGGTATCGATTTTCAACTTGGCCGCCTGTTCTCGCTCCATCGTTTTCTGGTCATATCGCTTTCCAAGTTCGATCATCCAGGTGAGGTTCCTTTCGAGAACCAGATCCATTTCAAGGACGACATCCTGGACTCGCTGGAATCTTCCGATGGGCCCTCCGAATTGATCCCTTTGCTGGACATAACCACTCACCTTATCCAGCGCGAAGGCGAGCGAGCCAAGTGCCAGTGAGGCGACAAATAGGCGCCCGCCATTGAGCGCTGTTGCCATGACATGAAATCCCTCGTGTAACTCCCCCAGAAGCTCATCGCTTGTGGCCTCGACTGAATCGAAGACGATCGACCCGGTAGAAGAAAGGGGCCAGACTGTCTTCCCTTCCATCTCCTGGTAATGAACCCCTTCTCGATCCCTGGGAATGATGAAACAGGAACTTCGATGACCGTTTCGCCCGTTGGCGTCGGTCAGGGCATGCACCACTATGTGACTCGCCCAGGCGGCATTCGTAATCCAGCACTTCTCTCCCCGGATGACAAAACCCTCACCAACCTGTTCGGCAACCACCTCAGGATTTGCTGCATCGGATCCTCGTCCGGGTTCTGAAAGACCGAAAGCGAATATCCTTTTCCCGGAAGCAAGATCTGGCAAATGCTCTGACTTCTGCTTTTCGGTACCAAACATAAACACAGGAGTTGCTCCCAGTGACACTGCGGCTCCAGCGGTGATCGCGACCGATTGGCTCTGATATGACAGTGCCAACCCAGCCATCAGCAAATCGGTAAGACCTCCACCCTGTCCTCCATGAGATTCGGGGATCGGTAACCCAAACACACCCATCTCTCCGAGTTTCTCGATCACATCGTCGGGCACCAGAACCTTGTTGCGTTCCCAGCCGAGCAACTGGTCTGCAAGTTCTTCATCGGCAAATCGTGAAATTGCGCGATAGAGATCAAACTGTTCCTCGACGAGGAGAGGTTTCAGATGATGATCCATTCTTCGTGTAGGCATGTGGCTCCTTGCCGTACTGGACCTGTTCCCGGGGGTCACTCTAAGGAATGTTAACGACATTGCCCCATTCAAATACCTCTGGTTTCAGGAAACGTCGAACTCGGAAGGCGACATCGAGAGGTGATCTGGTAGCCGGGCAGGTGGTATCCTGGATGGGTACCGATTGGAGGAGGTGTTCCATGAGGTTCTGGTTTTCTCCGCGGCCATCGGCCTGTTTTTACGTCTTGTTTTTCCTCTCGGCGGTTGGATCGCAGGTACAGGCGCAGTTCTGTGCCGAGAACCTGCAGGTATATCCATCCTATGGACAACAGGAGATGGTCCTGGAATGGATCTTGCCACCGACTGGCACCTCGGCAGCACAATTCGAGATCTTCAGGGATGGAGTACTGATCGCCACGGTGGACAGCTCCACGAACAGTTACGTCGATGACGTTTCCAGTCTCGCAGCCGGACGCCATCACACACTCGACTACTCGCTGCTTCCCGAGATCTCTACTCCTCCTTGCCCGGAAATCTTCAGCAGAGTCATCTACAGTACCGGGACTCTCATTCTGTTCGAGGGCTTCGAGACCTATTCCTCGGATGTCGAACTGGAGAGCATCGGAGGATGGGCCATCGTCGACGA
>CAWLAN010000055.1:0-17207 GCA_963854815.1 Planctomycetes bacterium UBA1146 | reverse complement strand
GCCAACTGGGACCCCTACAAGTTCTGGTCAACAACGCTTCTCGCTTCATCCCGATGCGACTGGCACAACTCGATTCCGACGAACTGGAGAAGGATCACCGGATTCACGTCATCTCCCCGCTCCTTCTCGCCAGAGAGTTCGCCCGCCAGCTGCCACCCGGAGAATCGGGCCGGGTGATCCAGATGCTCGACTGGCGCGCTCAGATCGCCGATCCGCAGTACTTCACCTATGGACTCGCCAAGGCGGGGCTGCTCCATCTCACTCGCTTGCTCGCGGTTGAACTGGCACCGGAGATTACCGTCAATGCCATCTCTCCAGGCGCCATTCTTCCGCCGGAGGGTATGGCTCAGCAACAAGCGGGAGAACCGCTCGAGGATTCACTTCTCGGGGGAAACCCCTCGGTAAATAAACTGCTCGATGCACTGGTCTTCCTGATCGGAGAAGCGGACCATACGACAGGTCATGTGTTCCCGATCGATGGTGGAAGGATCTTGTCGTGAGAGAGACTCCCGATCTATCTCACTGCGACCGGATTCAGATCGAGGACCTGGTGGTCAGGACCATCATCGGAATCTATGACCGCGAGCGAGATCGGTGTCAAGATGTGGTGGTCAATATCACTCTCTGGACCGATATCACTGCAGCCGCCAGAAGCGATGACATCGAGCAAGCGGTTGATTATCGATCCTTGACCAAGAACATCATCGAACACGTCGAGGATTCCCGCTGCATGTTACTGGAACGGCTCGTCGAGGAGATCTCGGCGCTTGTCCTTGAAGATGCAGCCATAGTCGCTACCAGCGTCAAGGTCGAGAAACCAGGGGCCCTCAGATTCTCTCGGAGCGTCGGTATCGAGATCTTCCGGACTCGTTCCTGATGACACCCGATGCCCGCTTCTCACTGCTACTGATCGGTTCGAATATCGATGCCCAGAGAAATCTCCAGACTGGTCTTCAGCTACTTGCAGAGAGATTCACCGTCCTCGCCAAATCACCGGTCTATCAGAGTCACCCCGTCGGCGCACCGGAGACTGCCGATTACCTCAACCAGGCACTGATCATCGAAAACCCGCCTCCCTTCGAACAGTTCAGAGACGGGCTGCGTTCCATCGAGAATCTGCTCGGCCGCAGACGATCGGAAGATCTCAACTCCCCCCGGACGATGGACATGGATATCCTTGCCTTCGCTGACGAGGATCTACAGATACTCGGAGAATTGCCGATAGACGACGCCCTCGAGACCTTTCATCACGCTGCGATTCCCGCCTCGTTGATCGCTCCTGAATGGAGGTTCCCCGTCACCGGAGCAACCATCGATGAAACGGCTCGATCGCTGGGATCAGCGCCGGAAGGCTTCCTACCAGTGGCCTGCTCCGGTACCGCTTCAGGGACAGAAGATGGCGCAATCGAGAGCATCTGAGGTCGGATCCGCACCACACTCCTCGAATGGTACTGGCAACGGCTCACCCGATACGAACAGAGTATCGAGTAACGTCACTGCATCCGAGATGTTCAGAATCCCGTCATCGTTGCAGTCTCCTGCATCCAGACAATCGATGGTGGCGCTACCTGAGACAAAGAGCATCACGAGAATCTGGATGGCATCTCCCAGGTTCGAAGAACCACTTCCATCCACATCCCCTCGTCGGAATTCACCCAACTGGACAACCGGGAGTGCCCCCATATCGGGCGCCGATCCGTCGGGATCAAGGGGAAGAGCAGGGTTGCCACTATCGATACAAGGAGAGCCGACTTGCAGAGTCAGGATTCCGGCAGCCGGGTTCACGAACAGTGGATCCTCGTCGATGCAATCGAGGAAATCGATGCCGGTCGATGTGAGACCCTCGATACAACTGTAATAACCCAGCGTCGATCCAGGCTCAGCATCGATGCTCGGGACTCCTCCCCCCTGGACGATGCAAGAATCGAGCAGCAGTACTTGCGGGTAATTGTTATTGACCCGGATATTCGAGGCGGAACCGGCAGCTGGAGGCCCGAAAGTACAGCGTTCCATCAAGACGCTCACCTGATTGAAACTGATCACCACATCAGCACCGGTTCCCGAGGCAAGATTGCCCAGGAAAACGCACGATCGAATCGTCTGGAGCAGTTGGTCGTCTCCCACATCCAACAGCAATCCTCCGCCGCTGACTCCCCCGCAGTTATCGAGTAGAAAACAGCGCTCCATCGTCAAGCGAGAGAAATCGGACACCACCACGGCTCCACCGACGATCAGGGAACTGTTCGAGGAGAACTCGCAATCAAAGAAATCTCCCTCGCTATTGAGATACAACCAGACGCCACCAACGAGCATCTCTGCGCTGTTCTGCTTGACCTGGCACGATTGCAGTTGCACAGAACTTGCTTCGCAATAGATGGCTCCCGCAACGGTTTCGGATTGATTTCCCTGAATGAGGCAATTGACGAGAGTTACACCGGAACCGACTCCGACGATTCCCAGGCCTCCTCCTGAATTGAGGGCGAGGTTCGACAGGATCTGAACCTCTTCGAGAACTACCGGCTGGGAGAGCCCGGCATCGATGAAGACTCCGCCTCCGACTGAAGCCTGGTTCTCTTCGATGATGCAATCGCGTATGCAGGGAGAAGCTCCGGAGATGTAGATTCCGCCCCCTAATTGAGAACCGGAATTCCCGCTGCCACCACCACCACTGATCCTGAATCCTTCCAGCCTCGCAAGATTCGTCTCACCGGACTGAAACGTCACCACAGGAGCATCGAGAGTCCCCTCGATTCGAGTCTTCTCTGGTCCCTCTTGCGAACGAATCACGATGTTCTTACCAGAAAAATCGATGGCTTCGTTCCAGATTCCGGCGGAAACGATGATTTCATCCCCATCATTGGCAATGGTGATCGCTTGTTGAATCGTCGGCACGTCCTGTGGAACCAGAATTTCTATCGCCTCGGCCCCACCACTAATGCTGAACACCGTGATGAGAAGGAAGACGAACCTCGAGACGACAGGAAGAATCATGAAGCCCTCATTTTTCTCGGCTCCTCGGTCCAGCAAGGCACCCGAGGAGAAATATGGGCGGGCATTGGATAACGTCAGTCATGATAGTCATGAATGTAAGGAATGAAGGGTACCGATGCGAGGGTACGGTCTGTCCCGGGCAGGTTTTTTCTTAGCGGTGGCTAAATAATAAATTGCGCCAAGTTAAAAATTTGATTGTGCCACTCGATCCCAGGTTCGAAAATGGTCGAATGAGAAGTTGTAGATCTGTCGTGTTACTGGCTCTCGGGTTGCTGTATTTGTGCGGCTGTACCGGGAACAGTTCCACTGCCTCCACCAATGCGACCGGCAAGATGAGGATCCTCTGCACCACGGGGATGCTCTCGGGACCCCTGTCGGACATCGTCGGATCCGATGCCGAAATCACCACTTTGATGGGGCCCGGAGTGGACCCCCACCTGTACAAGCCTTCGCCCGGCGATGTGCGCCAGATCATGGCATCCGATCTGGTCCTCTATCATGGCCATCACCTGGAGGGTCGCATGGGAGAAGTGCTCTCGAGAGCCGGGGGCACTACACGGGATGGTCGAATCCGCCGAGCCTTCGCAGTCACCGAACGGATTTCAGAACATCGGTTGATCATCACCTCTCGGGGTACCGTTGATCCACATCTATGGATGGACATCTCCTTGTGGATAGATGTCGCTCGTGAGATCGAGCAAATCCTTGCAGAGGTCGATCCAGAAAACGGTGCGCGATTCGCCTCCGCGATTTCACAACTGGAGCAAGAACTGATCCTCCTCGACAAGCAAGTGCAGACACTGCTGGCCGCCATTCCCGAACAACGCAGGATCCTCGTCACGGCACACGATGCGTTCGGTTATTTCGGTAGACGATACGGCCTGGAAGTGATCGGGATCCAGGGAATCAGCACCGAGTCGGAAGCTTCCATCCAGCGGGTCAATTCCCTGGTCAAGATGCTCACAGAGAGGAAGGTTCCGGCGGTCTTCGTCGAATCGACGGTCCCGGAGAGAAACGTCCGCGCCCTGATCGAGGGATGCGAAGCCAGGGGACACCCCCTGCGCATCGGAGGTGTCCTCTACAGTGACGCTCCGGGTCCCCCGGGCTCCGGTGCCGATCGCTGGAAATCGATGGTGCTTCACAATGCCCAGGTCATCTCGGAGGCGCTCCGATGATCCAGCCGGCAGTGGAAATCCACGACCTGACCGTCGCATACCGCGAGAAACCGGTGCTCTGGGATATCGATGCCGTCATCCCGGAAGGCTCCCTCTCTGCCATCGTCGGCCCCAACGGGGCTGGCAAGAGCACTCTGCTGTCGGCGATCCTCGGCACCATCCAGCCCGCCAGTGGCTGGCTGAAGATCTTCGACAAACCGATCGAAGATTCCGACGAGATCATCGGATTCGTCCCCCAGCGTGAGAGTGTCGACTGGGATTTCCCGGTCGAGGTTCTCGACGTGGTGATGATGGGAACCTACCAAAGACTCGGTTGGTTCAGGCGACCGGGGAAAGCCCAACATGACTGGGCGATGGAATGTCTCGACGCCGTGGGGATGGCTGATCTCTATCGCCGACAAATCGGGGAACTCTCCGGAGGACAACAACAGCGAGTCTTCATCGCCCGTGCGCTGGCCCAAGATGCGCGTATCTTTCTGATGGACGAACCGTTCGCTGGAGTCGATGCAGCGACAGAGGATGCCATCCGGCGCGTGCTGGAAGATCTGAAAAAACGCGGCCGTACAGTGATTCTCGTCCACCACGACCTGCACACCATCGAACACTTCTTCGATCACGTATTGCTGCTCAACCTGAGGCTGGTGGCTTCCGGACCGACGGACGAGATCTTCACCCGCGAGAATCTGCTCAGAACCTACGGCGGTCGATTGACTCTCCTCGATGAAGCTGCGGAAGCAGTTCGCAGGATCCGTACGGGAACCGGCGGGGGCGGATCTTGATCGCCCCCAATACCATCGTCATCCTGGTCGGAATCACGGCACTGGGGATCTGCTGCGGTCTGGTCGGGGCTCTGATGCTGCTGCGCAGACGTGCCCTGCTCTCGGATGCTCTGGCACACGCAACCCTACCCGGAGTTTGTATCGCATTCCTGCTCTCTGGTAGCCGATCGACACTGACGCTCGGGTTCGGTGCGCTCGTGAGCGCCCTGATCGGTGCTGTTCTCGTCTCCCGCTTACCTCGCTTCACCAGAGTGCGCCGCGATTCGGCAACCGCCTGCATCCTGGGGATTATGTTCGGGGCCGGCATCGCTCTGTCGGGCATCATCCAGCGATCGGGACCCGGTGCGGCGGCGGCAGGCCTGGACGGACTTCTACTCGGTCGGACAGCCGGGATGCTTCGCTCGGAGGCGATGGTGCTCGTCTGCGCTGCCATCGTGATGAGCCTGCTGATCTTCGTCTTGCGCAAGGAACTGCTGCTGAGTTGCTTCGACCCTCTCTTTGGACGTTGCTCGGGTCAGGCGACAGGAGCTCTCGATCTGTTACAGACCTCGTTGCTGGCGGCAACCGTCGTGCTGGCTCTACCGGCAGTCGGAGTCGTACTCACCGCCGCACTGGTGGTGATTCCACCCGCGGCCGCCCGCTTCTGGACCGATCGATTCGATCCACTCCTTCGTATCTCGGCGTTCATCGGTGCGTCCTCGGGAATCACAGGCACCATCGTCAGTTCCTCCTATCCGGATTTGCCTGCAGGGCCGGTCATCGTTCTCGCCGCGACGGGGTTCTTCACCTTCTCACTGCTGGCCGCACCAAAAAGAGGCATGATCGCACGCAAGCTGCGGTGGTCGTCGCGCAAGCGTCAGCGCGAGGTTCGCAGGATTCTTCACACATTGCTGGTGGCCTGCGAAGGGGATCAATATTCTCTCTCCGCCGATCAGATCCTGGCCGGCTCGGTCTCTGCCAGTCCCAGAGCCCTGAATCGAGCGATCCGGGAAGGATTCGTCGCGAAGGAAGCTGAACGGCTCCAGTTGACGCCTGTGGGGAAAAAACGGGCCCTCAGAGCACGCAAGTCGCAGCAGATCTGGCGCGAATGGCTCACTTCCGAGGCCGCCATCGACCGTGATCTCATCGATCTCGACGAGGAAGAGATCGAGAAGTTGCTCCCTGCAGAACTGGTTCGATCTCTCGAACGTTCGATCGATCTACGCGAGGCAATACGATGATCGGTCTCCTTTCACCCGAAGGCTGGGAAATCCTGTCGGTCGCAGCCTGCGCTTCGGCAGCCTGCGGGATCCTCGGCCCACAACTGGTTCTCCGGCGCAGGGCGATGCTGGGGGATGCCATCTCTCACGGAATTCTTCCGGGACTGGTGCTGGGCTTTGTCATCTCCGGTTCGCGAGATCTATTCCCGATGATGGTCGGTGCTCTGATCGCAGCGCTGCTCGTTTCATTCCTGGCAGAGTGGTTGCGCGACCGTGCAGGACTGGACGGAGGATCCGCTCTCGGTGTGGTCTTTACCAGTCTCTTTGCAATAGGAATCATCCTGGTGGAGATCTTCGCCAGGGATGTTGACCTGGATCCGGGCTGCGTTCTTCATGGAATGGTGGAACTGGCACCACTGGATCAGGTCGAGTTGTTCGGGAGATCGGTTCCTCGTTCGCTGGTTCCGGTATTGATCGCACTCATCTTGAATCTCGCCGCCACGTTGCTGCTGTGGAAGGAATGGAAGATCTGCGCATTCGATCCAACCCTGGCCAGATCCACCGGTCTCCCCGTTCAGACCCTCGAACAGGGTTTGCTGGCACTGGTCGCCGTGACCTCTGTCGCTTGCTTCGAGGCGGTCGGGTCGGTGCTGGTCATCGCCATGCTCGCGGTCCCCGCCACGATCGCGCACGTACTGTGCAACCGGATGGGTTCGATGGTGATCGTCTCGACGCTGGCTGGACTCCTCTCCGCTGTCATCGGGACCATTTCTGCCGAGCAACTCAACACCAATGTTCCCGGCATGATGGCCACCTCGTCCGGTTTCCTGCTCATGGGTGCCGTGCTGCTGGGTCCCGGACGCGGAGTGATCCCTCGCTTCGTGCGTAGGTTGCGATGGAATCTACAGGTTGCCATGGAGGATCTACTGGCCGAGGCACAACTGTGCGCAGAGAACTGCCACCCTGCACCTACCTCGCAGTTCTTCAGCTTCCGTGGCCTTGCCACCTCTCTTCTGCAAATCAGAGGATTCATGCGAGCGGGAAAACCTCGCGGAGACGGCAGGCGGATCGCCCGCGCATTGCTCGAGAAGAGAGGATTGTGGCGAAGATTTGCCGCCGAGAGACTCGGTCTCGCCCCGGACCACCTCGATGATCCTGCCCACAGGATCGAACACCACCTCGACGAGGATCTCACGCGCAAGATCGAGACTGGACTGGAATCGGAACCGAGTTAGGACTCCACTTCCCGGACCTCGATGGACTGCGCCAGAGATCCGCTGATCGCCACCGGTTTCTCACCTTCGCTCGCCAGCAGCAGCAGCGGTCCACCACCTGGTTCCCGTGCTTCGACGATGATTCTGGAACCGGGAGTCACTCCCCGCTCTCCGAGCCAACTCAGAACATCCGGCAAAGCATCGATCACTCTTATTACCTCGAGTTCGACGGCGATGGGAGCCTCCGTCAAAATGGTCTCTTCTATTTTTCCAGGAAGTCGGCCTTCGCGATCGGGAATCGGAGAGCCATGAGGATCTCTCGATGGAAAATCGAGCGCCTCTTCCATCCTGCAGATCAGTTCCTCGCTGACGGCATGCTCCAGCCTCTCCACTTCCCCATCGACACGATCCCACGGGACTCCGAGAATCGTCGAGATGTAGGATTCCAGGATGCGATGGCGCCGTACCGTCTGGACCGCCAGTTCGCGTCCTGTATTTGTCAGGCGAACACCACGGTAGGGTTCATGTTCCACCCAACCCTGTTCACCGAGTCGTCCAGCCATGCGAGTGGCAGACGGGTGCGAGACTCCCACCCGATGCGCCAGTTTCCCGGTAGCGATCCACTCCTGTGGTTCTCCAGAGAGTTTCCACAGGGCTCTCAGGTAATTCTCCTCCGACTCGCTGGGCAAGGTTCCTCCCGACAATCGCCCTCTGCCTGGCCAGATCCTACACCATCGACTGCCCTCGGGCTTGACGACTGGCGAAGAAGGGGCGACAAACAACTCAAACATCTGTTCTTCCGGTTCAGGTGCCGCAAGCGCAGCCTGCAGGGATAGCATCTGAGCGAAGGAGCCTGGAGGCAACTTGGATTCAGCTCGACAGGAAACGGAATCGACTCCTCAGGAGGCCGATACTTTTCACTTCAACACCCAGGTCAAGGTCAGGCTCCCGGAGACTGACGCCATGGGAATCGTGTTTCATGGCAACTACTTCACATACCTCGAGGTCGGTCGGGTCGATTACCTGCTCAACCTCGACCTGGCCGAAGGTCTCAAGCCGATCCGAGAATTCGAGAATGTCGTGGTCGCAGCCCATCTCGATTTCAAATCACCTGCACGACTGCATGACCTCCTCAGAATCGATGTCTGTACCCGTGAGATCGGAAAGAGTTCATTCACTTTTGGATTCAGAATCCGCCACATGAATGAAAATCGAGTCGTCGCACTGGGTTACACTACCCACTGCGCCATCGATGAGGATTTCAGACCGATCGAGGTACCCCAGAATTTCCGGGCAACGATTGCACGTTACGAGGGTTGGAAGGACTGTTCCTGATGGGGAGTATTTTCACCTCGATCATCGATGGCGAGATTCCCTGTCACAAAGTCTGGGAAGACGACAACCACCTGGCGTTCCTTGATATCCGTCCGATTCAGCCGGGGCACTGTCTCGTCATTCCGAAACGAGAAATCAGTTACATCTTCGACATGGATGAGACGGAATACTCGGCACTCTGGAGTGCGGTGCGGACGGTGGAAACGAAACTCCGTACTGCCACCGGTTGCCAGAGGGTGGTAATCACCGTGGTCGGCTGGGAAGTTCCTCATGTCCATGTCCATCTGATTCCAACCGATGAACTGGCGAGTTTCCCCATCCCGCCGGCTTGTGACTTTGATGCAGCGGAATTCCCGACCCTGGCCGCGCGAATATCGGAGGCCAGCGGGTAATCAACTGTCCCGGCCGTTCCTGAAAGTCCCCTGAACCACTCCTGCAACCCTAGGGGCAAACTCCGGCAGGTATGCAATCGGGAAGCGCGTCATCCGTGGGATCCAGCCCGCATCCCGGGAACGGAAACGCTGGAGGATCTCCGGCGGAGAACAGATACGAAACCAACGCCACCGCATCTGAGATGTTGACCGTACCACTATCTGCAATATCCGCCGAGTCGATGCACAGCAACGGCAATCCATCGAAGAGGAACGACAGGATCGACACGACATCGGAGATGTCGATTCCACCATCGCCATTGGGATCGCCTCGCAAGAAGGACGGACCCTGATTGCAGATCTGAGCCACCACCACGAAGTCATCGATTCCCGCCTCGACGAGGGACCCCGCATCCAGGTCCGATGCGATGAATCGCATCTGGATCGTGGTCGTCAGGGGAACCAGTAACGACGGATCGAAAGAATGCTGAATCCAACCACCATTGGTATCCGGGCCGTTGGCAGGTCCAACCGTTTCCACGTTGACCCAGGTGGTCAGGTCACTACTGATCTCGATGATGAAGGTATCGGCATAGGGAGCCGCACCGGTGCCGGTAGAATACCAGCGCCAGTATTTGATGGAGAAGGTCGAGGCTGGATCCACCCCAGTGGCCATATCGAACACCGGGGAGAAAAGTGTCGTGGCTCCGCCATCGACGTCATTCTCTCCCAGCGAACCTCCCACAGAGCCCTGGCCGGTCACCCAGCAAAGGGTACCCACTTCGCTGTGATCCACCTCCGGAGCCGCACCGGTGCCAAGCGGATCGACGCGGGTCCAGACTCCCGTCGTCGCCGTATCGGTCGGCGCCCCGACGGCCCAACCCAGGTCGACTTCCATCGAGTCGTCGACAACGGTGTTCTGTTCCGAAATGACGGCCGCCTCGAATGGGTTTCCTGCTCCTGCTGCCGGGGAAGCATGTGATCCCCCTACGGTGTCCTGGAAAGTGAAGTAATACTGAACCGGTTCTCCGCAATCTTGTCCCGGAATCGTGCCGAGGTATTGATCGGCGCCCATCGCCTGCAGCGACACCGACTGGAAAGGCGCCGTTCCCTGTCTGAACAACAGCAGTCCCGAGGCAGCATCCGGAGTGGCAGTACCCGCCACCACCAGTACTCGGATCGATGTGGCTTCGAGCGGCAACAGTGACTCGGGACGCCCTTCCGGGTACGAGATCAGGATGTCTGGCAATGCTGGACAATCGATGGAGTGCTGAGCAAAGGCATCGCAGATTTCGCCGAAGTGTGGCGTTCCGTTGTCGATGCTGCCATCGTCATCATCGACCGTGAGAACCTCGATCGCAGTCTGAGGATGTGCACTGGAGTTCCCGGAACCACCGATCGTGATGAGTGACCAGTCGACGGCTAGTTGTTGAACCAGGGCGAGGCCTTCGGCTGATCCAAGACTGTTTCCCAGATTTTCACGAATTCGCCAGAAACTCGCTCCCAGAATCTGACCACAGAAATGAACCGCGCTCTGCGAGCATGGATACTGAACATTAGCGGCCACAGGGTCGCGAACCACTGTGCCCGGTCCGAGAAAATCGTGTCCGATGATCGGGTCGTCGTAGATGAGCATGCTCATCAGGTCTCCGAACCCCTCACCGAAGGCGCCCTGGCCCAAACCGAGACGATTGACCATGAAATGACCGTACTCGTGAGATACCACGCTTGCGTAAGCGGTGTTCACACACCCTCCACCCTCCTGGTAGAAATTGATGCTCTGCTCACCGGGACTGTAGAAAGCGTTACAGGTATCCGTGATGTTGACGTTGCAATCGATCGCGATGTCGATTCCAGGATTGCCCGAGAAGGTGCGATCGCGATAGAAGTCATGGGTGATGTTGGTGTAGTGGAAACCGTTTACTTCCGCCTGTACCAGCGCATTGGGTGTTGGATTCAACTCAACCGTTGCCGGGCCCGGAGGTGTCGTGGGGGTGGTGATAGAGAGATTGACACCCGCTTGGTTCTGAACCACGACCCACTGTCCCACCAGAGATGAATTCAGATTCACCGGCGCAGTCCCACCGTGGGGAAGCAGAAAACTGCCATCGACTTCGGCAAAGGTGGAAGACCCGCCAGAGATGGACACGGGGACACGCCCCACCGCCTGATCTACGGCCGGATTGGTGGCGGTATCAGGACGGTTGTTCTGATTGACCCTGCCCCTGACCGCACCCGCAATATCGGTGTGAATGATTTCGTTTCGGACCTCGAGGATATCGCCAAACTCGGGATCGACGAGAACACTCCAGTCCGCCATCTCGGCCGGCTCTGGGTTCATCGCCGAGACCCGGTACACCAGACGCGAAGAAGCGCGCAATGCGGCACTCGACTGGATCACCAGTTCGGCTTCTGACCATCGTGGGAGTTTCTCGGCAGCCATTTCTTCACGAGCAAGCAACAACGCCTGCTCAGGAGTCAGCACGACAGGGGCGTAACCCATCAGCGGTTCCAGAGCCACATGACCGGCAGCATAGACCACCGCCATCTCGCCAGTTTCGAGATCGGGACGCACCAGGATGCGAAAAGCCGAATACTCGACCGGGATTCCATCGATGATCTGTCGGTAAGCAAACACAGTCGCAGCGCGATCGAGCAGATCGGTCTCGTAGATCAGTTCCAGATCACCAGCAAAGATCCCGAACAAGATGGCGTGTTCTTCCAGGAATCGGTCCACCGCCTCCAGTTCGGTATTTCCACGCGACATCGGAGCTCCGTACAGAAAAGTACGGCCCAGTTGGTCCCTCTCCAGTCGGACATCCGGGTACCTATCATGCAGCGAATCCCAGGCAGATATGATTTCTGTCTCGTAGGGGCGTTCCGACCACTCCTGAGAGGAAAGGGGGGCCAAAAAAGAAACCAGCAACCCCAACACCAGACACGAGTTCAGCAGACCGTCGTTGATCTTCAAGGCCATAGCCTCCCATGGTGGTTGTGAAAACAACTGCGACGGGCAAAGGGAATAGACCACCCGGGCGAAGGAACTCTACTGATTTAACCAGTCACTTAGCCCGGAGAACCCACACAAGTCCTGACGGCATGATAAAAGGAGAACCCCTGCACGGCGAGAAGGTAATCCGCCACCACAGGGGCTATCGGAGTACCATCGAGTGGCCAGGGATGATTGATTTCTGCTGGATCAGGGACAGATGGTCGCTTGAATGCAACCGAGAGCATCACTGGTGGGGTCTGGACCACAAATAGGCTCAGATCCCGCTCCACCGAGGAACAGAACCTGCAATAGTTGGATGACATCGGTCAGATCCACCACTCCTCCATCATTGAAGTCGCACGCATCTGCGCACGGGAAAGAGGTCTGGGGGCCGAACAGGACTTCCAGCATTTGCACCACGTCACTGATATCACGCTGACCATCGACATTGCAATCCCCCCGGAAGAAGTCGTTCTCGACCGGCGGAGTTGGTAGTCCTCCCGTGCAAGTGATCACGGTGATCTCCACGAGATCGACTCCCGCCTCGGTGATGCTGCCAGCGCCCAGGTCTCCGGTGCGGAATTTCAGCATCAAGGTATCAGTGGTCGACTCACCCTCGTCGATCAAGAAGGAATGCTGGAACCAGCCTCCGTTCGCCTGGGGATTTCCTGGACCCACAGTTTCGACGACCTCCCACGTCGCCGCCCCATCGAGACTCTTCCAGATGGTCAGAACATCATCAGGAATGGAGATCGAGGTCGAGTTGGAGAACCACCTCCAGTATGAAATCCGGTGAGTTCCAGTCGGTGACAACTCTAATTCGGTAGAAGTGAGAGTGGTTTCCCCGAAGTCCACGTCATGAACCCCTGCGCTGTCGCCGGGAGATCCAAGCCCCGTGACGTAACAACTCTGATCTCCACTCGGCGCCGGAACTCCGGCACTGGCCTGGGCATTCGACCCGATCGGAACCCCCCATTCCCACAATCCGAACAGTGCCGCATCGGTAGCATCCGAGGTACTCCAACCCGGATCGGTCGCCATCGATTCCTGCAGGATGAGGTTCGCTTCGTTAGCACTGATGGTCGAAAAGGGTGTCAGTGAGGCACTCTCTGGAATGGTCGTGATGAACCCCAGATCATCCTCGACTTCGACATACCACTCGGCCTGATCGAGACACTGGAGTGGCGGGAAAGTGCCCTCCAGGACTCCGGCACTCGTCTCTAACAGCAGGAACGATTGCCATGCACCTGTCCCCGTTCTCCATAATACCCTGGAACCGCCAGCGGCAGGACCAGCCAGTAGTTCTTCGAAGGTGACCCGTACCGGGCTCGGGACATCCGGCGGAATCAACTCCCCGGGACCTTGCTCGAGGGTGAGGGTCAAGGTGATCAGAGCAGGGCAACCAAGCCCGCGCGCCGCAGCAGCAGCACAGATCTCATTCCAGTTGGGAGTTCCATTGGAGAGATCTCCGTCATCGTCATCGATGGTGAGAATTTCCGTGATGGTATTGTCATGGATCGGTTGCGAACCGAGCGCCCCCGAGGTGATGGATGACCAGTCGACAAACAGATCCCTCATCACCTCATCTCCGATCGCTGCACCGTACTGATCATCAATGAAAGTACTGAGATCGAACCAGAACCCTGCCAGAGCCTGGCCACAGAAGTGGATTCCGCCAGAACAAGGGACCTGTACTCCGGCACCCTCGACATCACGGACATGCTGACCCGGGCCACCGAAATCCCGACCTATGATCCCCTCCGAGAGAAAGACGATGGCAAGGGAGTCCCCGTATCCCTCGCCAAAAACACCCTGCACCAGGCCAAGAGAAGCGACCACATGGTGCCCGAACTCATGCAGAATCACGGAGGAGTAGGCGCTATCCACACAGCCACCTCCGGACCTCAGGAATCTCAGCATCGACGTCGACGGATCGTAGAACGCGTTGCAGGTTCCTCCCAATCCGGTGGTGGCGTTGACAGGGGTCATCATCGCCGGGAACCCACCGGGAGAAGCCACGAAGTAGTTGAATCCCTCCTCGACGTAATGGAACGCGTTGGTCTGGGCAGTCAGGTCCGGGTCATCCGCTCCATTGATGAGCAGGTCGACCCCGTTCGGATCAGCATCGCCGCTGGCGGTGGCATCGGGGGCTATGGAACTGCTCACCGAACCCCACACTCCCTGTAATCCGGCCAGCACCGTGAAGTTGGTCGAGTTGCCCCGCATCAGTAGAAAATCGCCGTTCGGGTCACTATGGGTCGTCGCCCCTGCGCCGGAAACCTGGGCTCCCCCGAGCGAGAACAGTTCGCCGGAGATGGTTCCCTGAGGTCCAGTACCGGGAGTTCGAACCGCACTGAGGGTCCCGGGAATATCGATCTCGCAAACTTGCTCCTCGACCCCGAGGATCCTCCCGGTCATCGCATCGACATCGATTCGCAGACTGCTGTGAATACCGGGCAGGTTGGAACTACCCGTGATGACCCAGCACAGACGCGGCTCTCCGTCATTCCCCCCGACGATCTCCAGGTCCGACTGCGACCAGGTTCGAGCCGGATGACCACGGCGAGCCGTCGCCGCTGCGACCGACGCCCCGACGACTGGATCGCCAATTTCGACCGGCGCAACGAAACGGAAGGACCGATAGCTCACCGACCACAGTGCCAGCACTGGATCCCGGCGAACCAGGGAACGCCCCAGACTACCCCTCACCGGATACCCCTGGATCTGCTGGCTCCAACCGACGAAGACACGTCCATCACCCGGATCGCGAATCCAGGAGATCTCCATCGTGTCCGCAACGGTGGCTGCCAGCGTCTGTTCCAGATCGAGTTGAAGTGCTTCGAGGAGATCCTTCGATGTCGGTCCCCGGGTGCGGAAATCGGTCCGGTCTGCTGCCGCAAGTGAAACTGAAATCAGCACCAGGAAAGACGAGAAGATCCAGACGAGCCAATTCCTGCCCCAAAACGAAGCAGTAGCGCAGGGCACCAGTTCTGCACCGAGCAGGCCAGAACCGTCATCAGCAGCAGAGATCGAATCTCCGGTGCGGTCTCCTTGTTTCGTCCAGGATGAGCAATTCATTAAAATCTTTCGAATCCCCGAATAAACTGGCGCAATACTACAAACTCACAGCCCAGGTTAGGAATACTGAGGATGGCTCTATCCTCGATCGCTCTTATTCGACACTCCGAGGATAGACGATATTCCGATAACAGTCAAAGTCGTGACAACGCATCAATTATGGCGACTGAAGTGGGATAACTCACAGGCAACAGTCAACTTCGGTCGTTCTGGCCCGGATACTCGGTAACACTCCCCCTCGCTTGCGCCACGGCCACCAGCCACAGCCAGGACGCGATCAAGCCCATCCCCCCGACCGGCGCCAACAGCCCGAAAAACCCCGGTGCACCGAGAGAAAGGGCAAACACGCTGCCGCAGAAGATGAGTGTCGAAATCAGCATCAGGGTTCCTGGTCCTCGATATCGTTCAGCGCAGATCCACAGACCCACCGCATGCCAGAACAGAATCCTGGTGGCAACCTCCCACTGATGCAATTGCGAGGCATCGAGCAAACCCTCCAGCAGATGCGCCCCGACCGCTGCACTGCCTACCGCGACCGCCGCCAGCAGGAACGCCAGACGCACCAGTGTCGTGCCGCTCAACAACGTTCCCCCTGCAATTTCTCGATGGAAAAGAGCCACTCGTGAACTTCGTCCTCGGAACGACCATCGGCGGGGCGAAAGTTGCGCAGGGAACCGGTCCGGGAATTTCTTCCCTCGCTGTCACTGCGGAATCTTCGGTAAGGAATCTCGTGCAGGATCTGCCCTGTTTCCGGTTCCCGATCTGCATCGACGCCTGAGATCGACCATTGTTCGAGCATCTGCTCGATCTCAGCGCGGGTCAGGATCCCCTCTTCATTGTAGGAAAGCACAATTCCACCAGCAGACGCCCTCTCGATGATGCGCGCCATCGCATCCCGACACTCGCTTCCACGCCTGCTACAGAGGGGAGAGGCGACATCCTTCCAGGGCAGCAGTCCTGTTTTTCCGTAGAGCTGCCCCTCGATGCGATCATCCGAATCTTCCAGCGGTAACAGTGAGATCACCTCGGGGAGGTGATAATTGGCTGCGTACTGCCGCTGATTGTAGGGAGGATCGATGTAGAGCAGGTCACACTCCATCGTCTCGATAAATTCGATCGCGTCGAGACGGTTGCCCTCACCCTGCGGACCGTCGACTAGCGCAGGTGTTCTCAGTTTGATGGGATTAAGGGCATTCTGTTGCCAGTTCTTGAGATATGCCCCGTAGGTCCCCGAGATATTGGCGACCCGATCCGCCGCATCGATGATGCAGGTGACCAGCAGCCACATCTCGATCTCCTCGATCTTTTCGAGACGCCGCCAATCACGGACGACTTCGATGATCGCATCGAGACGAGATGCATTATCTGGAGTCAGGTAACCACGGCCGGCAGGACCTCGCGGAGAAAACTGCCTCGCGAGAAGACCCTCGCGCGGCGACAACTCCTGCTCGAGGAATCGAACCATCTTCAGGAATGGATCCCACGCAACAGGATCGGAGAGTTCTGTGTTTTGAATCCGATCGATTCCTACAGCTTCAAGATCTTCCCAGTACTCTCTGAGTCCCTCGAAGCGTGGAGGACCAGGACATTCCAGAAACACCTTCTGAAACGCCAACGAGCAATGCATCAGATCCGTGGAAATGACCCTGCAACCACGGGAGCGAAAGAAACGCCCCACGGTTCCACTACCTGCAAACAGATCGCAGACGGTACCCCCCGAAAAACCGGCGCGTTCGGCTGCAAGCAGGATCTCTTCGAGCAGTTGGACCTTGTTTCCAAGCCAGCGCAACTTCAATCCTCACAGAGCAAGAGGAGTTCACTCACCAGACGATTTGAATCCCCCTGTCCGGAATGCATCAAATACTGATTCCGGATTTCGACGTTACTGTAGGTCTCGAGAATGAGTTCCCTCAAACGTCTCTCGGGTTGTTTTTCTCCCTGGCATTGCCAACGACGAGTGAGAAGTCCCGTGCCACTGGAATAGGAGATCAACAGTTTCGCACCACGTTCGTGACAGGCTGAAACAAACCTCCGGAACGCATCTTCTACTTTGCTACTACTACAGAAGTCAGA
>CAWLAN010000054.1:0-17490 GCA_963854815.1 Planctomycetes bacterium UBA1146 | reverse complement strand
TCACTCCATCGGACTCAAATCCACCAACAGGTCCGAACGGCTGGGGTCCGGGTAAGTCGCTACGGTATCCAGGACCATTGTAGGGACGCTGTCCATCACGATCCTTTGGATCGTCGACATGTCCCATTACCAGAAATCCGGTTCCGAGCAGGACGAACATGAAAATCAGTGTCATGAATCGGGCTTGATGTATCTGTCGCAACAGAGCCTCCCGGGTGGTTGTGTACAATTTGCCGCAAAAATGGCGGGGCACCCCCGATTATAGACCTCGAAGCAAGACCATCCTACCCCTGGTTGGACTTGGATCCGCTGGAGAGAGAGCGTAGAAACCGCAATAGATCCTGCTCTTCGCCGGGTGTCAGATCGAGTGGTTTCAGCATCGCTTCTCGATGGTGACCATGGCCCGCTCCGGCCGGTCTGGCACCCTCTCGACGTGAATAGAATCGGACCACCGCCTCCAGGTCGACCAGGCTCCCGTCATGGAAATAAGGAGCTGTATGTAAAGACTGGCGCAGTGCAGGAGTCCTGAAGGCACCCCAGAGCATCGGATCGCGTCGCAACCTCTCAGTACGACCAGAGATGGCCCCGTCTGGATCGTCGGAATATCTGCCGCTGCTTCGAAAAGGATTGTCCTTCAACTCCTGGATTCCTCCATAACGTCCCGCGTCTCTTGCAGCGCTACCACTGGTCAACAAACCGGTATCGTGAAACTCGCCATCGGAAAGAAGCGGGCCGTTGTGGCAAGAGACACAGTTGCCCTTGCCGATGAAGAGTAACAGACCCCTTCTGGCGCCCGGGTGATACTCTGTGGCGGCTTTCCGATCTCCATCGGCCAGCGCCCGTAGATAGGAATCGAAGGGAGTGGTCGGACTTCGCAAGGTTCGTTCGAACGCCGCCATCGCCTTGCCGACGTTGGTGAAAGCACGATTCACTGCTGTCTTACGTCCGGCTCCCAAAGCCATCCAGGAGGTGACTGGACCGTTGCGATCACGCGATCTTGGCGGCATTCCATCCAGCGACGGAAGCGGACCGAAGATCTGCTCATATCGTTTTTTGAAGTCAGAGTTCCCGGCGATGAATCGGATCACCTGGAGCCGATCCCCCTTCATCTCCATCTCCGATTCGATGGGTGCCAGCGCCTGCATCCAGAGCGAATCCCAGCGACCGTCCCAGCCCCACCAACGTTGGCCGGCCACATCCCACAACGCCGGAGTGTCGCGGGGAATCAGGGAAAAGCCTCTCGGGTGCTGCTTGCCATCGACAAAACCTCTGGCGGGATCATGACAACTGGCACAGGAAGTCTTGCCATCGCCGGACAGGCCTGGCTCCTTGAACAACATCTCGCCCAGAACAACGGCGCGCGGATCTTGCGAGGACTTATTGGTGGGATCGGCTGGCAACGCTTCCGATTGCGCCAACGACAGCGCACGGCGGCGGTATGGTTCACGCAGCAATGGATCTTCGATGGAAGCCCCGACGATGAGAATCCACAACACTCCGGAGATCATGGGATCACCACCCAGGCTCGTGCCCGCTCCAGATGGGGCCCTTCCTGAACATCCACGGTGATGAGCCAACGACCCGACATGTGAAATCGAACTCCGTGGGCACGAAACCCGCTCTCTGAAAGGCGCGTTGTCTCGACCGGCACGGCCAGTCCATGACCATGCTGAGGCATCCCTGCATCGAAGTGGACCTTTGCCTGCTGGGAGATCGGTTCCCCCCCTCGCAGGACGATCCCCTCGACGGTGATCTCCTCATTGAGCGGCGGTTGGTCCGGAATCTTCAAGGAAATCTGATAGGTCCCATCGGCACTGCGCATCTGCAACCAGCCCGATCCAGACGGCAACACCATGGCCGCGGGATTGTTGCATCCTGCAATCATCAACAACATCACCAATCCCAGCACCAGGGAGATCAAGACAGCCACGATGATGATCCAGCCTGGCCCCTCTGATTGATCGTCGAGCGGTTCCATCAACGATCTCCTCTATCGGCGGGAGCAGCGTACTGGGGAAGATAGGTTCGACTGCCGAAATGCCTCACCGCTGACACATTCAGTGGGTCATCCGCCAGCGGCTTGAGTACGACCCCACGGTGATTGCCGTGATCGAGCACCCAGACCGATCCATCGCCGGCAATCTGAACCGAGCGCGGGCGGTAAAGTTCCGTTTTACCGGTTCCTGGTCCCTGCAAAACGACCTGCGCATCTCCGCCCTCCGGAGAGATTCTGAACAGTGCGTGCTGGGCGGCATCGGTGACCCAGATGGAACCATCTGGATGACGATCGACCCCGACCGGAACCACAGCCTTCGATTCGATCATTGTGGGTCGTCCCCCCTCGAGCAAGAACCGGAGTAAGCGGCCAGAACTGGCATCGGCAACCAGGATTCCATCTCCATCCGCTGCAATGGCGGTCGCATGTTCCAGCATTCCCGGCGCAGAGAGTATTCCCTTCGGTCTAAATTTTTCATCGACCAGCAAGATGCGTGAGTTGGAGGTGTCAGAAACCGCAATGGTTCCATTCTTCAAACACGCCACCGCTCCCGGTCTCGGCGGCAAGGTGGCATTCCAACCGGGTGTCTCTCTCGCCAGTTGTTCCAGATCCACCGAGCGCACCAGCGCGATCAACCACGCTTCTCGTCGCAACGACGAAAGCGTGTTTCTACGCACCTCGAACATCTGCAAACGACGATTGCCCCGATCGGCAACAACCATCCTGGCGAAGGCTCGCGCGGGCATAAAATCGACACCCGATGGTGTTCTGAACTGCGCTGGCAAGGAACCGTTGGCACCGACGTCATCGAGAACGAAGGGAATCTCGGGATCCCTCGCCAGTAACGTGACCCGTTCCGAATCGGGTTCTGACACCACCAGCAGACGACCCTGCTCCTCCACCGCCCAGAACTCGCCATAATGGGACACCAGATCGACCCGTTGCCACGTCTCTTCCGCCACGACCGCCAGTTCAGGATCCCTCACTCCGAAAAGCTGCACCCGTCTCTCACTCGGCTCCAGGACCGCGCAAACCAGAGCCAACGAATCGAGAGCGATCGCCTCTGGATAGTGAAGTCTTCCCCCCGCCTCCCGAGGGATCATCGCGTGCACCCCCCAGTGATGCATGCTGATGCCATGACTGCCGAACACCTGGATGCGATGGTTGTCCCGATCGGCCACCAGCAGCATCCGATCTCCGAAACCGCAAAGCCCCATCGGTCCGGCCAGAAGACCTGGAGCTGCACCGTGGTCTCCGACACCGCGAGCCACATCGGGAGATCTCATGGCTGGATCAAGCGTCAATAGTCGGTGGATACCTCGATCGCTAACCCAGATCTGATCGCCAACGGCAACGATTCCTCTCGGCTCGACGAAACCATCCCAACTCTGCTGTGGGATTCCATCCAGATCGAGACGATGCACTTGCGCGCGCAGAAGATCAGTCACCAGCAAGCCCGCTCCCCCCGGAGCCAGCGCGAGTCCTCCGGGACTCCATGGTGGTTTCGGACCCGGCAGCATACGAACCAGTCGCCCATTACGATCGATCTCTCCCAACGCACCACTGTTATCGACGATCGCCAGGTGCCCCCGACTCAGTTCCACCACTGCTCGCGGTCGGGAGAAAGAATCAGGTAAGGCGGCAGTTGCTCCCTCCTGTCCGACACCATCGATGAAAATCAACCGTCCCGGACGTTCGGTGACGACCGCAAACCCCCCCTCTTTGAGGGAACAAATCGCCCTTGGAATCCCCGGTGCACAGGAAAAAGTTCCCAGGGAGTGGCCCATCGCCAACATATCGGCGACATCGTCACTCCCCGCCAGGGTACTCCCTAGGCCAGGATTGACTGCCTGTAGCGCCACGATCAAAACCAATACAGAGAACATCGTTTTCCTCTCGCCTCCCAGCATCGCGATCAGGACCACCAACGGCAACCGTAGTCTCGCCCACTTCCTGCCGGGGGCCTATCCTGATGCCAGAAAAGGGGCAGGTCATGGAATCGCCGGATGGCTCGAGGGGTCTGATGTGGCGTAGCGATCGCTGGATCCCCTGGACAGAGATCGACATCTCCCAGCAAACGAGAGGGGGCCCCGGTGGTCAGCATGCCAATCGGTCAGCCACTGCCATCGATTTGCGCTGGTCTCCCGTCAATTCGAACGCATTCTCTGAAGCGGAACAACAACGATTGATTCGCGCCATCTCATCACGCATCGATGGCGAGGGAAGAATCCGAATCGTGGCCAGCGATGAACGGTCGGCCGCACGCAATCGACAACTGGCCCTCAAGAGATTGACGATGCTGGTCAGCGACGCGTTGCGTCCACGTCGACCGAGGCGTCCAACAAAACCAACAAAATCGAGTCGCGAGAAACGCATCCAGCAAAAGAAGAACCGGTCACAACTCAAGAAGGATCGTCGAAAACCAGGCCACGACGACAATTGAATTGCCAACTGCTGAATTGCCGTGATCGTTCTGAAATCATCGCAATGGCGTTGCACCTTGTCTTCGGCAAATAAAAGAGGGCTCCAGGGATTCCCCGGAGCCCTTGAAGATCATGGGGTGGGAGGAGGGGCTCGAACCCTCGACCTCCAATACCACAAACTGGCGCTCTAACCAACTGAGCTACACCCACCACTGAATCACGACGGATTCTCCTCACCGGAGTCCGGATCAGAGAAGCCCGATGTTGGAGATCCCTGCCTCGGGTGTCAAGGAGACCGGAGGTGCTCCTACCTGGAGAAACTCCTCGAGCAGATGGTGTGATCCCGGTGGTGAAGGCGAGCTGATCTAACGGCCTCGACTGGCGAGCCGTACCAGATCTTCAGCACTGGTGGGTTCTGGATGGTCTGCAAGAGCCTTCCTGACCCGCTCCTGCGCTTCAGATATGTGAAATCCGAGGACCTGGAGCGCGCGCACCGCATCGGCAGGATCCCCTTCAGGAACGCCGACCGTGGCCGGTGATCCGACTCTCGAGGCCAGATCTTCCTTCTCGAGGGCTCCACGAAGATCGAGCACGATGCGCTGTGCTGTTTTACGACCGATCCCCTTCACCTTCTCCAGTTCCTCGGTCCTACCATCGAGGACAGCAGTGCGGAGCACATGCGGGTCGATCTGGGAAAGGAGAGCGAGAGCACTGACAGGACCCACTCCCGAGACCTGGCAAATCCGCTCGAAGAAGTCGCGTTCCTCCGGGTGGGAAAAACCGAACATCACCATCTGCTCGTCGCGGATGCGATGAGAGATGAAGAGTCGTGCCTGGGCTCCTTCGCGCAACTTTTCGATGGTGCCGGTTGGGGCACGAAGATGGTACCCGACTCCAGCAACCTCGATCACTACGTATTGTGCAGTGATCCGGACAATTTCTCCGGACAGGTACTCGTACACCGCAAACCCCGCTAGCCGCTAGAGAGAGTCAGTCCGCGTTCACTCAGTTTTTTCTTCACCTCATTGAGGGAAGTCACTCCGAAATTCTTCTGGCTCACCAGTTCGAGTTCGTTGCGTTGCAAGAGATCCGAGATCGTCTCGATTTCGAGACGATCCATACATCTCTGACTCCTGCTAGAGAGTTCAAGGATGCTAACCGGTTCACCAAGGAGGGATGCCGCTTCTCCATTGAAGGCGAGCAGCCTCGTATCGTCGCTTCGCACTCCCTCTCCCAGACGAAGATTCTTCTGGGTGAGGATCTTGCGAATCTCCTGAAGGCTTGTCTCCCCGAAGTTCTTGTAGGAGAGCAGTTCCGCTTCTGACTTGCTGACAAGATCACCGAGCGTGTAGATCCCCATCTTCTGGAGACAGTTACGACTCCTGACCGAGAGTTCGAACTCGGTGACAGGAATCATCAAGACCTGCATCTTGCGAATCTCTTCCTTCTCCCGATCTCGGTCGTAGTACATCGACTGAGAAGCCTCAGCGTCACGTAAATAGAGTCGGGCGCGACCGTGATCTTTATTGGAGAGGAGCACCATTCTGTAGCAGGTGATCGCTTCCTCGAACCGATCCGAATCTTCGTACAGAACACCGAGGTTGATCATCGCATGGGCATACAGAGGCGCTGTCCGCTGGCACATGCGGTAAGCCTCAATCGCCTTTTCCTCATCTCCGTAGAGCGAGTGCATATATCCGAGACGGAACTGATATCGCGTCTCTTCCGGAGTGCCTTCGGCGGCGGTGCTGTAACAAGCCAGAGCCTCGTGATAATCGCCCTCGTGCTGGTGCAGCAATCCGCGCAGGTAACAGATCCTCGGATGATCGTCTGGGGCCGAGATCTCGCTCAGCAATGCAAGCGCCTTGTCCACATCTCCTTCGAGAATCAGCGCCTCGCAGAAAAGCATTCCAACGCGAGGCTCCCGCGAACCCTTGCTCCACCCGGGCTCGAGAACCCGAAGAGCGGCTGTAGAATTCCCCTCCTCCAGCAGCAGTTTCCCCAGCAGGTGCATGCAAAAGGGATTGTCCTGACAACCATAGAGAACTTCCCTCGCCTCGGACCTTCGCCCCAGCAGATCGAGCACCACACTTCGGCGAAAATCGTCGTCGATGGACTCGAGAATGTCTTCGAGTTCATCGATCCCCTCGCGACGGGAAGTCACTCCTTGTCGCGCCTCATGGTAAAAATCTACGCTGACTTCCTTTTCAAGGATGAGTTCGCGTAGCGATGTCTCACTCGTGGAATCACTAAAGCTCAAGGACGCCTCCTCGATGCAGATATGCAGAAAAAATCCATTGGGTGATCTACCCAAATGCAGCTCACGCGAATCCCACCGATTTCCGCGAAAGAACTTCTAAATTCGGTGGAAGTAGGCACAGGATCATAAGTAACGCTCTACTCCGCGTCAACGCGATCAGAAACGGGGTCAGGCCAGTGCTGGACTTGCGAGCCCCTCTCCGGGGAGTGACCATGGCAGCGGTGCAACGTCGGCACCTGGGCAGATGCGGGTCGAAGCGAGCCGGATTGCCCATCACAACCCCTTGTGGCGGAAGAACCTCTGTAGATATGGATGACGAATGTCCGAGGCATTGAATCCTGCCCAGCAGAGCGCCGTATCGCACAGCGCCGGCCCCCTTGCCGTCATCGCCGGTCCCGGCAGTGGCAAAACGCGCGTGATGAGCCACCGGATCGCCCGCTTGATCTCATCGGGGGTCTCACCCTCATCGATCCTCGCCATCACCTTCACCAACAAGGCTGCTGACGAGATGCTCCGTCGTACCCTGACCTTGCTCCCAGATGCGATGGGAGCCCGATTGCCGTCTTCTGGTTTTCTCGGACCCTCTTCACTGGATCTCGATGATGGGACTCCAGTATTGCGTACATTTCATTCCTTCTGTGCGAGGCTCCTGAGGCGATACATCCATCGGTTGGAACCCTACACCAGCAACTTCTCCATCTACGACTCCGCTGATCAACTCCAGTTGGTCTCGGAGGTATTGAAGAAGTTGCAACTCGATCGCACCTCTTTTCCACCGAGAGCCACACTTTCGAAACTCAGTCACTGGAAGAACCAGATGACTTCCCCGGAACAAGCTTCCGAAGATTCCGCCACCTTTCGTGACCGTGGAATGGCACGAATCTATTTTCGCTACCAGGAACTTCTGGAAGAGAGAAATGCCGCAGACTTTGATGATCTACTGCTACTGCTCGTCAGACTGTTACGGGAGCATCCCGATGTGCTCGATAGCCTCAGAAATCGCTTCAATTTCGTGATGATCGATGAGTTTCAGGACACCAATCGTCCCCAGTACCTGATCGCCAAGTTGCTGGCCGAGCAACACAGGAATCTGTGTGTGACCGGAGATCCTGACCAATCGATCTACTCGTGGCGAGGAGCCAGCCAGGACAATTACCTGCGATTCCGTGAGGATTTCCCCGAGCATTCGATCATCACCCTGGACCAGAACTACCGATCAACTCCGCAGATCCTGGAGGTTGCCTCACGTCTGTGCGGTACCGATTTCGGTGAGAGAAAATTATTCACAAAGAACGAGAACGGACCCGAAGTTCGGGTCCAGCAGGTCCGAGACGAACGCGCCGAGGCCGCCCGGATCGCTGACCATGTCGAAAACTGGCAGGCAGACGGAGTGCCTGCATCGGAGATCGCTATCCTGTACCGGGTCAACGCACTCTCGAGAACATTCGAAGAGGAGTTCGTGCGCAGGAGAATCCTCTATTCGGTGATCGGAGGGATGTCCTTCTACGAACGCAAGGAAGTCAAAGACATCCTCGCCTATCTGCGAGCCGCGAGGTCTACTCGCGATGACGTGGCGCTCCAGCGAATCTTCAACATTCCCGCCAGAGGCATCGGTAAGGTGAGCATCGAAAGATTTATCGATGCTGCCGCCGATGCTGGCCGAACCCTTGGTGAACATCTTCGTTGCGACGATGCTCTCGATGCCCTTCGAGGCAGGGCAAAGAAGGGTGTCGATCAACTGCGGGAGGTTCTCGAAACACTCTCGAGCAACTCCAAGAAGTCTCTTACCGATCAGGTACAACTGGCGATCGAAGCGAGTGGATATCTCCCTCACCTGGAAAAGTCGGAGCCTGAATCGTGGCAGGAGCGCGAAAGAAACCTCGAAGAACTGGTCGCTGCGGCTTTCGAAACCGAGGAGATTCTCAGCAGCGTATCGAGCCGTGCTGCAGCTTCAGATGCAGAGTTCGAGCAAATCGATGCGCTGTCACTGTTTCTCGAGAGAATTGCTCTGGTCACCGATGCGGAGCTGAAATCGGCCGAAGATGGACAGGTCTCCTTGATGACCCTGCATAGCGCCAAGGGGCTCGAGTTCGATCGAGTTGTCATCATCGGGGTCGAGGAAACTCTGATTCCACACGCACGTCATAGCGAACCGGAGGGGATCGAGGAGGAACGACGTCTCCTCTACGTCGGAGTCACCCGGGCACGTCGAGAACTGGTCATGTCTCACGCCTGCTGGAGAAGACGTTTTGATCATCGAGAACCGAGACTCCCCTCTTCATTCTTCACACAACTGGAGGGGACCTCCATCGTCTTCGAACGGGAAGAAAGCCGCGAGGGCTCACGCCGAGGATGGGAACAGGATCCCTTCGGTAGTATCCCGGATGCTTGCTCTCAGGAGGAAGATGATGGCATCCACCCGGGATCCTGGATCCATCACGAGATCCTCGGACGCGGGGTCGTCCTGAGCGCTCAGGGACATGGAGCATCGAAGAGAATCTCGGTTCGATTCGAGCAAGGTGGTGAGAAACAACTGGTCGTCGCTTATGCTCCGGTGACACCGATTTCGCCTCCGGATGACGAATGGAACTCTCCTTGAACACGATCCTGTCACCGAATCGATCCCATTGCATCGCGACGAGCATCTGCGCGATGGTGCTGATGGTGATCCTGGGCGGTTCCATCGGTTACGGACACGAACTGGTGGCGGGGGTCGGTACACAGAGCACCTTCACCATCCGTGACGGTCAGGTGACGATGCTGTTCAATCTGGGGTGGAGTGTTCCGGCCGGATTCCCCGTCCTCCAGAGTCTCGATCACGATGGAGATGACCGGGTCGAGGAGGAAGAATGGAGACCCTATCTCGTCTCCCGCATCGAAGCGCTGCTGAAACAGGTAGATCTGCGTATCAATGGACAGCCCATCGCTCTCGAGTTGATTCTGGTGGAGGAAGAAGGCCTTCAGGGCTCGGTCCGAACCCGCCCCTTCGATGCCTACTTCACCCTTCGTGGGCAACTCCCCGCCGAGTTGTCCGATACCAGCCCCTGGGGAGGAGGGTGGTGGCTGCACTGGCAAGACAACACCTTCCGTGATCAGACCTCGAGCCAGTTCACCTGGATACCGCTGTCGGATCACGACCCTGATCTGTCGTTTCTCATCCTCGAACCAGAACCGCAAGCGATCGAGGACCAGGGCGCCTTTTATCGAACGCCAGGACGCAAAACGACCATCTATTTCTACAGGGGCACCACCAGTTTCGATCCATTCTCGCAGCAACCTCCATCCGTTTCTGATCTGGCCGCCCTGACCGCCGAGGGTGAAGCCTCCGCGCCCAACCTCGGTCAGGAAAATGGTGCCTCACGGAGCGATCCGCTGATCCCCCGACGGCCCATCAGCAGAGACTCCCGCCAGGGAGACCCCGATTCCACCAGCGAGGAAGAGCAGATCGGTGGCATCGTGGCGACCATCCTGGAGGGGAAAGCCCCGCTGTGGGAAGTGCTGCTGGCACTGCTACTGGCGGTCGTTTACGGCGCTGGACACGCGCTCGGACCCGGCCATGGCAAGACGATGGTCGCTGCCTACCTGGTCGGATCGCGCGGACGAGTTCGAGATGCAGTGATTCTGGGGATGGTGGTCACCGTCGCTCATACCGCCAGCATCTTCCTTCTGGGTCTGCTGTTACTGGCACTGATCGAAGCGAGTGCCGACAAGGCTTCTTCTGCCACCTATCAGAACTGGCTCACCACCATCTTCAGTTTCGCATCGGGAATGTTGCTGGTCATCTTCGGCATCTTCTTGACCTATCGCCGCTGGCAAGTGGCCCGAGGTCATTCCCACAGTCATTCCCACAGCCATTCTCACGACCAATCCCACGGCCACTCCCACGATCATTCTCATGGCCACGACCACTCTCATGTTCCTGATGAGTGGGGAACTCACGGAGAGGTGCGCTTGCGCGATCTCGTCACCCTGGGGCTCAGCGGTGGCATCGTGCCCTGCCCGGCCGGTTTCACCATCATGCTGGTAGCAGCCCACTTCCAGGCGTTGCTGCTGGGGCTGGTGGTGCTCGGGTTCTTCAGCCTGGGACTGGGACTAGCGCTGATCGGTATCGGTTGCTTGCTGGTCATCGGCAAGGAGGGACTGCTCGACCGCGTCGGATCGTCGATGCAGCGCCGGGTATTCCAGTATGCACCCGTCATCTCGGCGCTGCTGGTGAGTGGCGTCGGATTGTGGTTTTGTTACGACAGCCTCACCCAGGGTCAGGAATCGATCGCCCAGATGTTGAAAGCGCTGGCAGTAAAACTGGAGGGCTAGATAGGTCCCCCTGGGCAGCACAGGATTATCGTCTTGAACGGCTAGATTCCGAGTGCGTCGAACATCGCTCGTGCTTTGTGGGTCAGTTCTGCTCGCTCCGAACTCGGATTCGAATCCCAGGTCACCGCTCCTCCGAACGGGATCAGCGCACGTTGACCTCTCACCAGCGCAGTCCGGATCGCGATGCTCAGTTCCAGATCACCGCAGGGAGCGATCCAGCCGAGCGAGCCGGTATAAACCGATCGTGGCCAGGGCTCGAGTTGGCGGATCTGTTCCATCGCGGCAACCTTCGGCGCTCCGGTGATGGATCCGCCCGGAAAGGTCGCCCGGAGGATCTCTGCGGGACTAGGATTCGCTCGCAATCTCCCCTCGATGGTAGCGACGGTGTGGAGAACCGAGGCGTAACTCTCCACCTCTGCAGCCACTTTCACTTCGACAGATCCGGGCCGACAGATCCGACCCAGATCATTGCGCTCCAGATCGACGATCATCGCCAGTTCTGCTCGTTCCTTCTCGTCTTGTAACAATCTTCTGGCCGCATCGGTATCGAGACGCTCATCGCCATGACGAGGAACCGTTCCCTTGATGGGGCGCGTCACGATGCGGTCACCTCGACGCCTCAGGAACAGTTCCGGTGAAGCAGACACCACCGAAACCGGATCTCCCTGGATGAAGGCGCCATAGGGAACCGGCTGCGCCGCTCGCCACAATCGGTGCAGATCACGAGCTGGAGGTACTCCATCGAGGAGCAATCCCCGGGCCAGATTCACCTCGTATACATCGCCGCTACCGATCCGTTGGCGGATCTGCTCGACGGCGGCCAGATAGTCTTCGTCGTTGAGAGAGGCATCTTCGATGCGAACGCGGCAAGAATCCGCTTCCTGTTGCCGGTCAGTTGCGAGCCACCAGCGTCTGTCTTGCCAGCCATCTCGCTCATGATGAAGAAACCAGCAACCACCATCGATCGCATCGATGACGACCACCTCGTCATAGAGTCGCCAACTCATCTCGGGGACTCCCTCGAGCAACTGCGCGACGGGTCCTTGTGGAACCTGGCGCGGTGGAAGTCCCAGGAACACGTCTGCAGCCTCGTAACCGATCCACCCCACCGCACCTCCGACGAAAGGGAAGCGGGAGACGCACGAGTTGGAGGCACTGTCATCCTGGTGCTTGGGGCGACTCCAACCAGACCACCATCTATCGAGTGCCTCCAGTGGATCCCCCTCCCCGGAGATTTGCTCGCCGTTATGATGCTCGAGGATCCAGTGATCACGCCTCGCCTCGAAACTGCCGATCGGGTCAATTCCCGCCAGATGCCAGCGGCCGGTTCCTGACACATCGAGTCCACTCTCGAACAGGAAACCGGAGCGATTTGAACCGATAGAATCGAGCAAGATCTCGGCATCGACACCTTCGATGGGCTCGACGCGGGGAACGCTGGAAAAGGGATTTGTCGGCTGATTACCCATCATCGGTGATTTCTCCTGCGGAGCTCCACCCAGGATGCCGAAGATGAGATCAGTAAGCAGATCGATTCGACCGAGCAAGCGCATGAAACTGGCCGGGTGAATGTGGATGTGCTCATCATCGAGGACTGCTCCGCTTCGAATAGGCTGCAGGTAACAGGGCAGGGATCAACAAGGAGACGATAGAGCCCCTCTTCTTCCCCAGCAACGGACCAAAATCTGACCACGAACTGTACAGATGAAGGAAATGAGATGAATCTGAAACTGCTCGACTCCTGTCCCGGAGAACGATCACTGATGGTGATCAGCCGCAGGGAAGAACACTGCGTCCTCTATGACGCGACCGATCTGCCGTCGTTGCTCGAACAGTTGTTATTGATGGGCTCTGAGGCACCTGAAACGCTCGAAGAAGCGGCAAACAGGGATGAAGAGGTGCTCAGCAAGGATCACTTCCGGGCCGTCACACGCGAACTTCTGAGTCGCATTCACTGCCGAATTCGCTAGTTCCCGGTTGCGTCTCGGTTTTCCACAGTTGAGTCGGGGATGATGGAGTTCTCCACCATCGAACTCGAGCGCGGATCCGATGCTCTATTTCAAATCATCTTCACATTTTTTTCGGCCTTCGTAAGATGCTCACGGGGGGGGTCGTCGCCCCACTGTCAGGGAAGTGGGTAGCGTTACCATGGACTCGTTCCTTCAGCATCTCGATACAGAGCGAAATCTCAGTCCAGAGACCTTGCGGGCTTACCGGAAGGATCTGGAACAACTCGCTGCTTTCTTCGATACCTCTGATCTCTCCCTCATCGCGGGCTCGAGTACAGAGCATGTTCGCCGCTGGCTGGCGCACTTCGCCGAGTTGGGCTATTCGAGAAGTACAGTGGCGCGCAAACTCGCATCGATTCGCGGATTCTTCCGTTTTCTACAACGAGAGGGTCGAATCGAGGGACGCTGTGCATTTCTCGAGTTGAGTACTCCGCGTGTACCACGATCGCTGCCTCATTTCCTCACCGTTCAGGAAGTGATGCGCCTGCTCGATCAGCCGGAGAGAAACACCTATCGGGGTCTGCGAGATCTCGCCATTCTCGAGATCCTCTACAGTACTGGCCTGCGTGTCAGTGAACTGGTCGCCCTCAACTGGGAACACATCGACGATGCAGCGCGACTCGTCAGAACCCTGGGAAAGGGACGCATGGAACGCATCGTTCCAATCGGCGAGCATGCGTTGGCAGCACTGTTTGATTACAAGGATGAAATCCCGGCGCGCTGGAGACCACTCGAACCAACGTCGCCTGTGTTGCTCAACCGATTCGGTGATCGAATCTCGGATCGATCGATTCGCAAGATCTTCGACCGCTACCTCCACAAGGCGGGACTCGACTCCAAGACCAGCCCGCACACTCTGCGACATTCCTACGCTACTCATCTGCTCGACAGCGGAGCCAATCTCAGGGAAGTTCAGGAATTGCTGGGGCACAAGCATCTGGCCACCACCCAGGTCTACACCCACCTCAGTACTGAAAGACTGTCGGAAACCTACCAGCAGTCTCATCCCCACAGTCGACTGCCGGAGAGTGAAAAGACGCTCTAGCGGCCAGACCGGCTCGAATCGACCACTGATGTGCCATCGAGCGATTGCCGCCTCGTTGTGATGTGGCTATTCTTCCGACTCCGGTACCCAACAGTGGATCCCGGGCTGGCGTAGCTCAGCTGGTAGAGCACAGCTTTCGTAAAGCTGAGGTCACGGGTTCGACTCCCGTCGCCAGCTCCATTGATATCCCCAGGCCCCGCGGACATGTGCCTGCGGGGCTTTTTTTCACTGCCAGAACCGTTGCGCTCATACGATGCCAGTATCTGGGGGTAAAATGATAGTTGCTGGACGGGTTCGAGATCTCCCCTCGCAACCCCATCCTCACGGGCATACAATAAGAGATAGCCTCGCCCCCGACATCCAGAACCCTGTTTCAGGAGAAAAACGTGCTAATACTCCTTTTCAACAACGGGTTTTGTGTCTCGGAGTGAGACTGGGCCTTGGCATCACAATTCTATGCCTGCATGACCTTGAAAGGGGACACATGTCTCGCAATCGAATCAATGTCTCACCAATCTTTCTTCTGGTGGCGGTTTTCATCGCCTTCACTTGTGCCACATCGGTAATTGCGCAACCGTGCAATCCAGGTGGAGGCCTGGGTGGAACGGGTGCCGATGTCATCGTCGGTGAGTTGACGGGAACCCAGAGTTATGGCAACGCCGGGGGCTACTATGCCTTCTCGGTTGGGACCACTTCATGCAACATTGGCACCGAAGAACTGGATTGGATCGCCGGTAACAACAACCATCCAGTGATCGGACAGAACATGTTCCGGCTCAAGGATGGAACCTTCGAGCAGATCGGAATGAGCTGGCTCAAACATGGATTCACGGCACTGCAGGGCAACGCCTGCGGTTGTGGATGCATTTCATCGGGTACCGGAACACGCCTCGGAGTCGGGTGCTCCGATCCCTACGGCGCATCCCTCAACGGCAGCCAGGGAAGCCTGGGTGCCCGTTCCGAGGTCATCGATCCAGCTCATGGTGGATTCATCTACCCCCAGATCCTCGATCCGAGTAACTCGGACCTGACCTGGAGACGTCTGCGTGTTCACGGTGACGACCTGAACCCGACCCTCAACAGTGGCGCCTCCTACTTCGTCGAGGGGCACTACATCACCCCCGACGATGCCGCAGCCGGCAATCATCACAACAACACCAGCTACCGGAATATCTCGGTCTCGCCCAGTACCGGTAACCACGCCATCACCTTCACCGGGTCGACCCAGCGTCAACAGCCGGGCATCCAGGCGTGGCAAGACAACGATCCGAGTGTGACCCTCGTCGACATCTTTGACGGTGATGACGGACTTCTCATCCTCGGTTACAAGGTCACTCAACTGACTCCAAATCTGTGGCAGTACGAGTACGCGCTCTACAACATGGATTCGACCCGCTCGGTTCGCAGTTTCTCTCTGCCCTTACTGGGTGTTGTCGCCAGCGATATCGGTTTTCACGATGTCGAATATCACAGCACCGAGGTCTATGACGGTACCGACTGGGCCACCTCGACCGCCGGCGGAGAAATTAGCTGGAGCACATCGACCATCGCCCAGAACAGCAATGCCAACGCGCTACGCTGGGGATCGATGTACAACTTCCGCTTTGTCACCACATCTGGCCCCACCCCTGCCAACGCAACTCTCGGTATGTTTACGACAGGAGGCACCCTGCTGGTACCGATCCTGGCACCGATGGTTGGCAACCTAGATTGCAACAACAACGGCATCCCGGATTCCCAAGAAATCGCCAATGGCGCATCTGATTGTGACGGCAATGGACTGCTCGATGAGTGCCAGGACGACTGCGATAACGATGGGGAAGCGGATGCCTGCGAACTGATCAACGGAGCACCCGACTGCGACGGTGATTTTGTTCCCGACACCTGCCAGATCGCCTCGGGCGCACCAGACTGTGATTTCGACGGAGTTCTCGACAGTTGCGAGATCAGTCAGGGAACCGAGACGGACTGCGACCTCGACGGCACCATCGATAGCTGTCAGATCGCAGCCAATCCAGCCACGGACTGCGACAACAATGGCGTGCTCGATGCCTGTGAGGCGGCAGGGATCTTCTCCTATGTCGATACCGTCACTCCTCCGGCTCCGATCGCTGACAATTTGCCCAACGTGGTCCGGACCCTCAATGTCGACCAGATTGGTCTTGTCGATGATGTCGATGTCGCACTCGATGTGACGCATACCTGGATCGGCGATCTCGCCATCTCTTTGAGTAATCCATCCGGAACCAGTGTCACATTGCATGGCCAATCGGGTGGCAGTTCTGATGATATCAATACCGTCTATGACGACGACGGAGGCGCAAACACCACCTCTCCAGCATCACCGCTTTCAGCTTTTGACAATCAAAGCGCGATCGGCAACTGGACGTTGACGATCTCTGACAATGCCGGTGGCGATTCAGGCACATTAAACGAATGGGGGCTCGAGATCGCCATCGCTGGCGCAGGCATCCCCGACTGCAACAACAACGGTATCCATGATGATTGCGAAATCGCCTCTGCCGGAGACTGCAATAACAACGGCGTTCTCGATGAATGTGACATCTCATCGGGTACCAGCACCGACAACAACAACGATGGAATCCCCGACGAGTGCAGTGCCATCACCTTCGTCACCGGCGACACCAATGACGATGGCAGTCACGACATCAGCGATGTGGTGAATACCCTCGGTTACCTGTTCGGAGGCACCGCAACCAATTGCATTGCTGCCCATAACTGCAACGGTGATAACTCGGTCGATATCTCCGATCCGGTATACCTCCTGCAGTATCTGTTCGATAACGGAGCAAACCCTGTCGCGCCATTCCCGACCTGTGGGCCAGAGAGCGCTGGCGGACTCGGGTGTGTGTTCTTCAACAGTTGCCCGTGATGGAGTAGCCAGATAGGGTAGCCAGGAGGCACAACGGACCCCTTCCGGTAGTTCCGGAGGGGGTCCGTTGCTGCCTCGAGGTTCATAGACACCGCGGGTGGCTGGTCGATGTCAAGAACCTGCCAATTCACCGTCCTCATCTTGTTGCTGTCGCTGCTCGTCCCTCGTTATGGAATCAGCCAGCCCTGCGAATCCTTCCCGGCCTGCCCATAGCGGCCGAGGTCGAGACGATGGGAGTGGTCCCCAGTGCGACATCGGGGGACTGCTCGACCCTTGTGTCCGGTTCACCCCGGAGCAAATATGATCCGTGCTGTGGCTCATCCAGACTCGATTCTCTTAGCCTTCAGGAGGTGTTGTGAAGTCACTGAAACATCCTCTCTCAACTCTCGTCTGCACCAGCACGATGGTTGCCGTGCTGCGGACCCTGAAAAGAGCCACCGTGCTTCGAGTGCTGCTACTCGCTGTGCCGCTGTTGTTCGTGCTCGGGACCAGCACACTGCCGCAGGAGGATGCCGACGCCAGACCCGCGGTGGCCAACCCGAAGATCGAG
>CAWLAN010000053.1:0-17585 GCA_963854815.1 Planctomycetes bacterium UBA1146 | reverse complement strand
TTCCAGGATCAGGGAGAAGACCCGGACATCCTCGCAGCCAACACCCGTAATGAACTCGCCTGGCGCATGCAGACCTCGATCCCCGAGGTTGCCGATCTCTCTGATGAACCAGAAGAAATCTTCGAACTGTACGGCAAAGATTCCAGAACCCCCGGTACCTACGCCAATAACTGTATCCTGGCACGTCGTCTGGCCGAACGGGGAGTCCGATTCACCCAGTTGTTCCACCAGGGATGGGATCAACACGGTAATCTACCCGCAGCACTTCGTACTCAGTGCCGCGAAACGGACCAGGCCTCGGCCGCACTCGTCATCGATCTGGAACGCAGGGGACTGCTCGAAGACACCCTCGTCATCTGGGCCGGAGAGTTCGGGCGCACCAGTTATTGCCAGGGAAAACTGACCCCACAGGGATTCGGCCGTGACCACCATCCACGCTGTTTCACCATGTGGATGGCAGGCGGCGGAGTGAAGGATGGCCTTACCTACGGATCAACCGACGACCTCGGCTACAACATCACCGCGAATCCGATGGATGTGCACGACCTGCAGGCGACCATCCTTCATATCCTCGGGATCGACCATGAACAGCTCACCTACAAGTTCCGGGGCCTGCGCTACCGCCTCACCGATGTCCACGGCAAGGTGATCGAGGCGCTACTGGCATGAAGGGCTGGTTTCGAGCCCCGGCAGCTGCAAAATCGGTAAACCGGCTCAACATTGCTTGTATTCCGGGTCCGGACAGGGCCAAATATGTGTACGCCCAGGAACCCTAACGCGGAGGCCCATGACTGAGCATGCAGCAATCAAGGATCGTGATGACGGACCGATCCTGTGGTCCAACGCACTCTTTCTGAGTCTCAGCCCACTGTTGGCAATCCTGCTGATCCCGATCTACCTGTGGTACTCGGGTGGCCACTGGGCGATATGGGTCACGACGTTCGCCATGTGGATCTTCACCGGGCTGGGGATCACCCTTGGCTACCATCGCCTGTTCGCTCACCGCTCCTACAAAGCTTCACCGGTGTGGCGTTTCCTGGCACTGGTGGCCGGGGCAGCTACTCTGCAGAACTCTGCCATCGTATGGGCCGCCGCCCATCGTCGTCACCACCGTCACACCGATCACCACGGAGATCCATACGATGCCACTCGCGGCTTCTGGTGGGCTCACATGAAGTGGATCTTCCACGAAAATGACCAGGCCGACGACCTGAGTAATGTTCCCGATCTGAAAGCGGACCCGCTGGTTGTCTGGCAACAGAAGTGGTACTGGGTCATCGCCCTGGTGATGAACCTGGTGTTGCCGCTGGGACTGGGACTTCTCATCGGCCGCCCCTGGGGGATGTTGCTGATCGCCGGACTGGGACGCATCGTGTTCACACACCAGGCGACCTTCTCCATCAACAGCCTGTGCCACATTCTCGGCACACAACCCTGGTCCGAGAGCAACACTTCAAAGGATTCCTGGATCTGTGCATACCTCACCTTCGGCGAGGGATATCACAACTTCCATCACTCCTTCCCCGCCGATTACCGCAACGGGCTGCGCTGGTACCACTTCGATCCCGCCAAGTGGGCGATCTGGACCGGACAGAGGTTGGGCCTGACCAGCAACCTGAAGCGAACCGAAGCTCCGATCCAGTGGCGCAAGAAGCTCGAACGACAGACGGAAATGTACGAAACCTCGCTGTCGCGGTTTGTACCCGAAGTGGGCGCGGACTGGAATCATCGCATCGAGTCCGCCCGTCAACTGGTCGACGAACATCTGAACCGCTGGTCAAAGAACCTGCGTGAATACCAGCGAGCCTGCCGTAACAAGGAAGTGACTGCCACCCTGCTTCGTTCTCTGCGAGAAGCCAGACGCGCCTGGAGGCGTGTCTGGAAGGAGTTCCTCGCCCTTGAACAAGCGATGCCACTGCCTGCGTGACCGGTGGTAGATGAACGACAGCGGTCGTCTACCTCAGGTCATGGACCATCACTCCCTGCTCATCGTGCTGCTGGCAGCATCTGTGTGCCCACTGCTGAGGACGATGACGGCTCTGTGTCCCGATTTCTTCCCGAAGTGGACGAGAACTGATACCAGTGCATCGAGGTGGTAGATCCACAACGGTGGTCATCTACCATGGCTTCATGAACAACAACAACTCCCTCCTCATGGTGCTGCTGGTCACCTCTGGGTGCCTGCTACTGTGCTCGTGCGAATCCCTCACCGCTCGCAACTCCGGGGCACCGGAATCGATCCCGCTCTTCAACGGGGAGGATCTCGGCGGCTGGTACGCCGATGTCCCTGCCGCCGATGGTGGCAAAGAGGTCGCCCCATCCTTCGTGGTCCGCGACGGCATGCTGGTGAGCCTGGGCAAGCCACAAGGTCACCTGATCACCGAGCAGTCCTTCAGCGATTACCAGCTGGTGGTGGAATACCGCTGGGCCGGAAAACCGGGAAACTGCGGAATCCTGGTCCACGCATCGACACCGCGGCGTCTCTACAAGATGTTTCCGCAGTCGATCGAGTGCCAGTTGTATGCCGGCAATGCTGGCGACTTCTGGTGCATCGGCGAGGACATCCATGTCGACGACATGCTTGCTCGCCGCGGTCCCGCCGAGAAGTGGGGCGTCGACGAGGGCAAGAGTCGGCGAATCCTCAACCTCACCGATGGTTCGGAGAACCCGGTCGGCGAATGGAACCGGATGGTGATCCAGTGCCGGGCAGACACCATCCATGTATGGCTCAACTCAGAGCTGGTCAACTTTGGCTTCAACTGCACGGCCAGTAGTGGACAGATCGCCATCCAGGCCGAAGGGGCTCCCGTCGAGTTCCGCCGAGTTGATCTCTCGGCACTGCCCACTGACGCAACAGAAGGACATTGATGTTTCGTTCGACGCTATTGTTGCTGCTACTCTTCACCCTCTTCGCAGCGCCCTCGATCCTTGCCCAAGATCATCCGACCAAAGCATCTCCCTTCGATGCGATCCGCTGGCTCGAGCAGCAACCGCAGGTACGAATCGGCGAGAAGTGGTATATCCCCGTCGAAATCGACGGCGTCCAGGTTGAAAAGATCCTCGCGAAATGCCGCAAGCAGTGGCCCGGCCAGCTTCAGAAACGATTCGCCGAGGATTTGATGGAAGTGATGGCACTGCTGGACCATGAGCCGGGAGATACCGTCACTTTGCGTCTGAAACCGGTCGAGGCGGCGGCAGAGATCGTGCTCGAGGAAATCCCCAATACCCTCGGCAAGCGCCAACAACTGCATGCTGATCGAAACCAGCCGCCAACTCCGCTGCGTCGCTCTCCCTCATGGCTGTCGAAAAAACAGGTCGAGCAAGAGATCGCCGCCTTCGTGGCCGCACTCAGGGATCAGTTCGCCTACCTACACCTCAAGGGAATCGATCTCGATGAGGCAATCGAGCAGGAGGTGGGTCGGTACTATTCACGCGGACTACCGAAACGGATGCCACCGGTCGATCTGGTCACGATCCTGCAACGGGTGTTGATGCAATTCGGCGATGGCCATGCCGATGTCCGCAGCACTAACTTCCGCCTCGGAGAGGGTCAGCCGTTCAACCCCTTCCTGCTCGGGGATACCGATGGAAAAGTGGTCGCCTTCCGATCCGATCGAAGCGACCTGCTCGATCCGAAGTATCCGTTCGTCGTTTCCCTCGATGGACGCCCCATCGAAGTTTGCATCGAAGAATGGATCCCCTTCATCGCCGCAGGTAGTCCACAGTTGATCCGCCGCCGCGCTCTGGGTCTGCTGCGAGAAGTATCGATGTGGCGTCGAATCGCCGGTGGCGATGGATTCGGCGACATCGAGAGGAAGATGCATCGTCCCTTCGCAGTCGAACTGGTTTCGAAAGATGGCAAGAAGACCCGCACACTCGAACTCAAACCGACCGATCGAAAACCCACATACAGGGAGTGGCCGCGCAGCGAAAGCCGCCTGATCGACGGTAACATCGGCTATCTACGGCTGGCTCGCATGGACCATGATGCCACGGAACAGGTCTATCGGTGGATGCCACGCTTCCGTGACACCGATGGCTTGATCGTCGATGTCCGCGGTAACGGTGGCGGCAGCCGGGCGGCACTACTGGCGCTGGCTGGATTTCTGCTCGGCGACAAGGAAAGCCCGTGGGTCGGCAACTTCGCCGTCTACCGCAAGTCATCCAAATTCGCTGAAGATCACCTGGCGAAACGTTTCATGCGCCGCCTCGATAGTGCTGAGTGGACCCCCGAACAGCGCCTGGCCATCGATCGTGCCTTCGCCACCTTCAAACCCGAGTGGCAGGTCCCCGAAGGTTTCAGCAAGTGGCATGCGCTGGTACTCGACCGCACCGGTCATCCACAAGAGTACCCCTACACCCAAGAAGTGGTGATCCTGTCCGATGCCGGTTGCTTCAGCGCCACCGACATCTTCCTCGGTGCGCTCGAAATTCACCCGCGGGTCACGCTAGTGGGAACTCCCTCGTCCGGGGGCAGTGCTCGATCCCAGGGTTTCACGCTCGACCACTCGCTGATCGAGGTTCGATGTGCGTCGATGGCGAGTTTTCGCCCCAATGGATGGCTCTACGATGGTCGCGGCATCGAGGTCGACATCGAGGTCCACCCCGATCCCACCTTCTTCATCGAAGGTGGTCGAGACGATGTGCTGAACGCCGCAATCGAGTCGTTGAAGGAGTGACCACTGCCCTTCAGCCGTGATTCGGTGCCATGCGCTGCCTCGACAGACCCGCCACCTCGCGTAGTACCGCCTCGACGTACTTCTCGATCATCTTGCCACGCCACTGGGGCAGGAAGTCGGTGTTGCCAAGCGGGCTGGCACCGGAGGCCTTGCGCGCGATGGAGGATGCGTGGGCGATGGTATCATCGTCGAGCGGTTTGCCGATGAGGGCAGCGATGCTCTCTTTGCAGCGCACCGGAGTGCTGCCGACGGAGCCGAGCCAGATCTCGATGCGATCGGTGGTCTTGCCGTTACACCAGCCCGCTGCGGCGACGCTGAGAACCCCGTAATCGATCGATCCGCGGCGACGCAACTTCCAGAACGCGGTTCTCTCGCCGGATGGTGCCGGAATCTGGATACCGGTGACGATCTCGTCGGGTCGCTTCGACAGGTACTCGATGCCATCGTCGAGGAACAATTCCGCCAGCGCCAGTTGCCGCTCCCCTTCCTTCGAGGCGAGAGTGATCGAAGCACCGAGTGCACACAGCATCGGCACCGAATCGCCACTGGAGACCGCCCAGCAACGGGAACTACTGGGAGCGACCCAGCAGATCTCGCCCACCTCCTTCATGCAGAAGTCGATACTGCGACGCCACTCCTCGTTCTGGTTGTAATAGGTACAACGGGTATCGAGGCACAGGTTGCCACCGATGGTGCCACTGTTACGCAACACCGGGCTGGAGATGCTCGCCACAGCCGTCACCAGAGCGGGATATTTGTGCTGCACCCGCTCATCATCGGTGATGGCATCGAGAGTCGTTGTCGCTCCGATGACGAGGCCGCCATCGTCAGCCTCTTCGATGCCTCTGAGCTCATCAATTCCACGCAGCGAGACCACCGTCTCGGCTCCCTGGTGGCGACGTTTCATGTTGGGCCACAGGTCGGTACCGCCGGCGACGAGCCGCGTGTTGGCCGGATCCTCGGCGAGATAGCCCACCGCCTCCTCGATGGTCGTTGGCTGCAGGAATCGAAACGCCGGAAGCCGAAGCATCAGTTCTCCCCCTTCTCACCATCTTTGCGTTCGGTCATCGTTCCGGTCCCCGTGCGTACTCCCGCCTCATCGATATTGATCGCCTTGCCATCGCCACCTTCTGCTGGTGTGGGAACCCTGAGGGGTACACCGAAGTCGATCTCGGGGAACGATTTGGGCCCGAAGCGAGCCTCCTTGCCGCGGTCTCTCGCCTCGATCGCCTGGAGGATCATGTGTGGAGCGATCGGCACCTGATCGATCCGCACCCCGACCGCATCGAAGATGGAGTTGGCGACCGCAGGAATCACCGGCAATAGCGGTCCCTGCCCGACCTCCTTGGCGCCGAACGGACCGTTTGGATCGGGATCCTCGATGATGTAACTGGTCACCGGTGGCATGTCGGCAAAGGTGGGGCTCTTGTATTCGAGCATCGACGGATGCTTGTGGACCAGCGCACTGGAGCGTTTCTTCGGCAGGCGACGAAATACTTGCTCCTCCATCATCGCCTCTCCCAGTCCCATGTAGACCGAGCCCTCGATCTGCCCCATCACCAGTGCAGGATTGATGCATTTGCCGACATCGTGAGCCATCCAGACATGCTCGATGCGGTAGATCCCGGTCGCCGGATCGACCTCCGTCTCCACCACCGTTGCGCTGTAACTGTAAGCAGGCGATGGCCCGACTCCGGCACCGCGGTACCGCCCTGGCGAACGCGGCGGGATGTAACTGCCGGTGGTGCCCAGGGTGCCGAAGCGGGATTCCGCGGCGATCACCGCATCGGCAAAACTCATCGACTTGTCCGGATCTTCGCCGTGGAAGACACGCCCCTCGGCGAAGACCAGTTCCCTGGCAGCAACTTTCAGTTCCTCTGCGGCACCCTTCGCCACCAGATTTCGTGCTCTCTCGGCGGCCTGGATCGCCGCATTGCCCGCCATCAAGGTGACCCGGGACGAGTAACTACCGAGGTCGACCGGAGTCAGATCGGTATCGGCAACACAGAGACGGATGTCGTGCAGATCGATGCCCAGGATCTCGGCGGTGATGGCCGCGATCACCGAGTCCGATCCCTGTCCAATCTCCGTCTCTCCACAGAAAAGCGTCACTCCACCGGAGCGATCGAGTTGCAACTGGACCCCCGACTGAGGCATATGATTCCAGTAGATGGGTAGGCCAGCACCGCTGAGGTAAGAACCACAGGCAAGACCCAGTCCTCTGCCCTCGGGCAAGTTGCCGTAGCGCTCGCGCCAGGCGCTGCCAGCCACCACCGCCTCGATGCACTTACCGAGTCCCATCGAGCCTATCTTCAGCCAGTTGGAGGTGACGCTGTCGGCAGCAACCAGTTGTTCAAGACGAAGATCTGCCGGATCGATACCCAGTTCATGGGCGATCTTGTCGAGGTGAACCTCGAAGGCAAAACGTGGCTGGGGAGTCCCATGTCCTCGCTTGGGACCGCAGGGTGGTTTGTTGGTGAATGCGCGGATGCTATCGAAGCGGTACCTCGGTAACTCATAAGTTACCGTCTGCAGCGCCCCGGTGTAGTAGGTACTGGCGACGCCATAACTACCGTAGGCGCCCCCATCGAGGGCGGTTTGAAGATGCTGAGCGGTAAGAGTGCCATCTTTCTTGACTCCCGTACGAATTTTCATCAGCACTGGATGTCTTCCGCGATGACAGTAGAAGACCTCTTCTCTTGTAAGACAGATCTTCACCGGTCGTCCCAGCATCATCGCCATCTTCGCGACACAGATCTCGTGATTGAAAGGATCACTCTTGCCCCCGAACGCCCCCCCGTTGGGACAGGCGATGACGCGGATTCGGGCAGCGGGGAGTTCCAGCACCTTGGCCAGAGAACGGTGCAGGTAATGGGGAGTCTGTGTCGACGAGTACACGGTGACTCGATCGGTCTCCTCGGTGAGCGCAACGGCGGCATGCTGTTCCATCGCCAAGTGGGTGCTGCCCTCGAAGTAGAGCACATCCTCGAAGATGTGATCGGCCTCAGAAAATCCAGCCTCGGTGTCACCGAACTCCATCGAGATTTTCTTGTGCAGGTTGCCCTCATCGCCGTAGTCGTGGATCCTCGGCTCCATTATCGAGATCGCCTCATCGATGCTGGCGATGGTCTCGAGGGTTTGATATTCCACCTCCACAGCCAGAGCCGCCTCGTGGGCCTGGTCCTCCGTCAGGGCTGCCACTGCCACCACCGGGTCACCGACAAAACGAACCTTGTCCTGGCACAGGGCATGCTCGTCCTGGCTGACCGGCAGGATCCCAAAAGGAACTGGCATCGAGTCGCCGGTCAGGAATGCCAACACTCCGGGCAATTTCTTGGCCCTGGAGGTATCGATACTGACGATGTGAGCATGAGGCACGGTTGAGCGGACCAGTTTCATGTGGACCATGCGGGGAAAGAAGAGGTCGTCGGCGAAGCGGGTCTGGCCGGTCACCTTGGCGCGGCCATCGACGCGTCGAAATGGAGTTCCGATGAGTCGCAACTGATCGCTGGTCACCGGGCCTTGGTCATCATCAGGACGCTGAGCATCATGCATCGGAGACCTTCTCTCCGGGCACCTGATCACCATAGAATGCACTCTCTGGAAGCCGGTATGACTCATCACCTCGCAACTGGGCTGCCGCCCATTCGACTGCTTCGAGAATCTTGTGATATCCGGTGCAACGACACAGATTGCCTGACAGAGCACTGATGATCTCATCTCGACTGGGAGTGTCGTTCTCTTCCAGCAGCGCCTGTGCTGCCATCAGGATGCCAGGAGTGCAGTAACCGCACTGAGCGGCACCGAGATCGGCAAAGCAGGATTGCAACGGGTGAAGTTCGTTGCCGCGCATCATCCCCTCGACCGTTTCGATCTTGCGATTTTCACACTCCGCGGCCAGTTCGAGGCAACTGAGCAGTGGCTTGCCGTCTATCAGAACGGTGCAGGTTCCACACTCCCCCAGTTCGCAGCCATGTTTGGTTCCGGTGAGTCCTAGTTCCTCGCGCAGTACTTCGAGCAAACTGTGATGAACGGGAAATGCGACATGATGTACTTCACCGTTGACCTGCAAGGTGCGGGTGGTTTGTTCCTGGGACATATCCCCCCGATCGGCGACTACTGGTGCCTGGATACCCCGAAGTCGGCGGGACGGGAAGGCCCGGGGATTTCCTGCCAGGTACCGACGATGCGGTTGTCTGAATCAACACGCACCACCCTTGGCCGGTGATCACGAACCCGGGATTCTTCCAGTTCGACCCAACTCACGATGATGACCAGATCTCCCGGAGAGTTCTGGTGGGCGGCCGCACCGTTGATGCAGACCGTTCCTGAGCCAGTCTCCCCGGGAAGAGCGTATGTGACGATCCGACTGCCCCGGGTGACGTTCCAGATGTGGACCTGCTGTCCTGATGCGATGTCAGCGGCATCGAGTAGATCGGTATCGATCGTCACGCTTCCCTCGTAATCGAGATTAGCGCCGGTAACTGTGGCCCGATGAATTTTCGAGTGCAGCATCGTCCGCCGCATGGCTCGGAACCACCCTTCCTCATTCTGGAGATGAATCAACTCGTGAATTGCAGATCATATCCGGATGAAACCGTCGGGAAACAGTGAATCATCGCTATCGGGCAACAAGAGCTTGCTCGGGAGATGCCGGATTGGTTGCCCCATCCCCCTCCATGCGGCAGGATGATCCGGTTCCTGGGCCGCTTGAGAGCACCCTGTCCGGGATTCGATCATCTCCATGAAGACCCGGTGGGAGGGAACAGAAGATGGAACCGATCTCCTTCCAGGTGGATCCCTCCCGATACCGTCACTGGGATCTCGAAAAGGAGGGGCAAGTGATGCGGATCCACATGAACGTGGATCCGGATTTCCCACTCAGAGATGGTTACGAATTGAAGTTGAACTCTTACGATCTCGGAGTCGATATCGAACTCGCCGACATCGTCCGCCGCCTTCGATTCGAACATCCAGAGATCACTGCCCTGGTCATCAGCAGCAACCATGACCAGGTGTTCTGCTCCGGAGCGAACATTCACATGCTCGGAATCTCGAGTCACTCCTGGAAGGTGAATTTCTGCAAATTCACCAACGAGACCCGGTGTGAACTGGAGGACTGGGCAGCACAATCGGATGTACGCACGATCTGTGCAGTGACCGGACCCTGCGCCGGCGGCGGATACGAACTGGCCCTCGCCTGCGATGAAATCTGGCTCATCGATGACGGCAACAGCGCCGTCAGCCTGCCCGAGATCCCCCTGCTGGGAGTACTACCAGGGACCGGTGGACTGACCCGTCTCGTCGACAAGCGCAAGGTGCGCCGGGATCGGGCAGATGTCTTCTGCACGCTCGCCGAAGGATTCAAGGGCAAACGAGCGTTGCAGTGGGGGCTCGTTGACGAGGTCGCTCCTCGATCCCGCTTCGAAGAGAAGTTGCAACAGTACCTCGATCAGATCCAGCAGCAACGACCCGGACGCCAGGACCGCCAGGGAATCGCCCTGAAACCGATCGAGGTCTCCGATGTCGACGGTGTGCGCACCAGTTCGACCCTCTCGGTCGCCTACCAGCCCGAGAAGCGCACCGCCGAGTTCACCATCGAGGTTCCGGCGGTGTCCGGTGCCCCCTCGACACCGGCTGAGATTCACGCCCAGGGAGATTCCTTCTGGCCGCTACGCTTTGCGCGAGAACTAGAGGATGCTCTGCTCGATTTGAGAATCAATCGCAACGGAATCGGTCTTTGCATCATGAAGACGAAGGGGAATCTCGACGACATCCGGGGCTGGGACCAGATCCTCATCGAACATCAGGGCGATTGGCTCGTCGACCAGATTCTTCATCTGACCACCCATGTGATCCAGCGAATGGAGCGCACCTCGTGTAGTTTCTTCGCCCTGATCGAGCAAGAATCCTGCTTCGGGGGATCGCTACTGGAAGTCGCTCTGGCCTGTGACCGGATCTACATGCTCGACGAAGAGGGAGTCGAGGTCCAGAGATCGATGATGAACGAGGGATTGCTGCCGATGACAACCGATATCACTCGCAGTGAATGTCGACTGCTCGGGGAAGAAGAGTTGCTGAAATCGAACCAGGGGAATTTCTCCCGGTTGGACGCATCGACGGCCGAACAGATGGGGCTCGTCACCGAAGCACTTGATGAGTTCGACTACGAGGACATGGTCCCAGTCGCCATCGATGAGCGAGTGAGTCTGTCTCCCGATTCTTTGACGGGGATGGAGGCCAACCTGCGTTTCGCCGGGCCAGAGAACCTGGAGAGCAAGGTCTTCGGTCGCCTCAGTGCCTGGCAAAACTGGATCTTCATCCGCCCCAATGCCACGGGTCCTCATGGTGCGCTGACGTTGTACGGGAGACCGGAGAGACCGGACTTTGCCTGGGATCGGGTTTGAAAACGGGGAAGAGGATGACCGATGAGCAAGGTTGATCGCAGCGGAAAGATCCCTAACAACGTCGATCTCGCCGGAGACAAGCGCCTTCAACGCGCCCTGGAACACTGGCTGCCACTCTACATGGAGTGGTGGAACGACATGGGCCCCGCCGGATTCCAGACAAACGACATCTATCTTCGTACCGCGGTCTCGATCGAATCGGGCGGCTGGGCCAACTTCGATTACGTCAAGATGCCCGAATATCGCTGGGGCATTTTTCTGGCCCCGACCGACTCGACCAACACTATCGGTTTTGGTGACCACTACGGGAAACCAACCTGGACGGAGATCCCGGGTGAGTACCGGGGAAACCTTCGTAGAATCATCGTTACACAGGCTGATACCGAACCGGCTTCCGTCGAACAACAGCGGTTCCTCGGCACCATCGCTCCTTCCCTCTACGACATGAGAAATCTGTTCCAGGTCAACGTCGAAGAAGGTCGCCACCTGTGGGCGATGGTCTATCTGCTTTTCCGATTCTTCGGGAAGGATGGCCGCGACGAGGCCGAGGAACTACTTTGCCGTCGCAGCGGCGATGAAGACAAGCCGCGCATCCTGAATGCTTTCAACGAGCCCTGCGATCACTGGCTCTCCTTCTTCTGCTTCACCCACTTCACCGACCGGGATGGTAAGTTCCAACTCGCCTCTCTGGCCGAGAGTGGCTTCGAGCCATTGGCACGCACCTGCGACTTCATGCTCACCGAGGAAGCTCACCACCTGTTTGTAGGAGAGAGCGGACTCGACCGGATCATCAAGCGCAGCGCCGAACTCACCCTCGAGACAGACGGCGATCCGATGAAGGCTGGCGGTATCCCGCTCGATATGATTCAGAGATCCATCAACTACTGGTTCACTTACAGCCTCGATCTGTTCGGGGGAGAGATTTCCTCGAATGCGGCCAACTTCTTCGCTGAGGGCCTCAAGGGCAGGTTCAAGGAGAAGTCACGTTACGAGGATCACATCATGAAAGAGGGGGTGAAAATCATCCCCCAGGTCGTCAATGATGTAGTGGTCGAGGAACAGATCCCCTACCGTAACGCCATCAACGAGGTTTTGAGAGACGAGTACATCGATGATGTTCAGCGTGCTCTGCGCAAATGGAACCGAACCCTGGAAAAAATGGAACTCGAAACGAGAATCACTCTTCCTAGCCGTCGCTTCCATCGACATCAGGGGATCTATTCCAACCATGCCTTCGACCCGGAAGGCAACCTCATCACCGAGGAGGAATTGAAGAAGAATAGTGATCGCTGGCTTCTCAACGACGAGGACAACGACTACCTGGTCTCGATCATGCATCAGGTGATCGAACCGGGAAAGATGGCCAACTGGATCGCTCCTCCTGCGCGCGGAATCAACGGGCAGCCTCTCGATTTCGAGTACGTTCGCCTCTAGAGACGGTGATTGAGCAGCGTTTTGGATCAGAGGAAGTTCATCGGGGATCGACCGGACGGTTCGAACTCGCCCAGCAAGGCGCCAGCAATCGCCTCCTGATGGACTGGACGGAAGCCGTAGGCACTGATGACGGAGATCTTCTCCCCGTCGGGGACGGCAACCATGTCGCGTGGATCCTCCAGCAACACGATGATCAATCTGCGGCTCTTATCCGCCACCGACTGGACCATTTCCCTGGCGGCCTGGCTGTGACGGAACCCCTGCACTACCAGAATCACACCGTTCGATGTGGCCGACCGATCACTCACCTGCTCGATCTCCCGCGGAGCCGGGTCGGAATCGATCCTTACACAATCGACCCGCTGCGCCAGTTTCTGGACCAGAAGTTCGAGATCTTCACCGCGAAGAGGATCCTCGACCCGAGAGCGCTGCTTGATTCCCGGCAAAACCAGCAACCACTTTCCTTCACCATCGATTACAGCTGCCGGCCCGGAGAGTAACGTGGTGCCTTTACGAGCGATCTCCTGCGCCACCTCGGTGCCGACTTCGATGGGCGAAGGCGATTGCGCTGGATCACCCTCGCAGGAGAAGGAGAGATCATCGAGTCGCTGAAGACTTGCCTGATGGGCCAGCTCGAAGCGAGGATCTGAAGCCACCCGTTGTTCGAGAACTCGAAGGGCGCGGATCTGCATCTCGGGAGTGTGACTGACCAACAATGCATCGTGGCCGGCAGTTGCTGCAGAGACGATCACCTGCTCGAAATCGAACCCGGACACTCCTCCCATCTCCAGACAGTCGCTGATGATCACTCCGGAAAAACCGAGTTCACCGCGAAGATGATCGGTGACCGCCGCCCGCGATGTTGTGACAGGATTCTCTCGATCGAGCGCCTCGGCGACGACATGGCTCGTCATCACCATCGAGGCACCCGCGTGCGATGCTGCTCGAAACGGGATGAGGTGGTCGGCACTATCTTGGCCTGGAATCGTCGGCAAACCGAAGTGTGGATCGACTGTGGCCCTGCCAATACCCGGATAGTGCTTCCAGCAATCATGCACTCCCTGCTCACGGTGACCCGAGCCGATCTCGCTGGCGAGTTCCAGCACCAGTTGTGGATCGGAGCCGAAGGAACGGGAACCTATGCCCCTCTCATCACTGCTTCGCAGCAGATCGACACAGGGAGCCAGGTTCACGTCGATGCCGATCGCTCTGAGTTCTTTGCCCGAGATCCTGCCTTGCAACCGAGCCAGTTCGAGCGCCCGCTGACGATCTCGCAGCGCCGCAGATCCGAGCGCCATGTTTCCCGGGAACAGGGTCACGCCATCCGGAATCCGGACCACTCGTCCCCCTTCCTGATCGAGGGAAATGACCAGGGAAGTACCAAGCAGCGACCGGAGATCTTTGATGAGTTGCTTCAGCTGTCCGATGGAGACGATATTCCTCCCGAACAGAATCACTCCCCCCGGGTTCACTGCAAGCAAGTGCCGCCGGGTATCAGGGGAGATCGAAGGTTGTGGAATACCGATCCAGAGACGGTTGCCGATCACTCCTCCACCTGCTTTTCAAGTTCTTCCGGACAACTTCTTCCAACTGCGCAGATTCCCAGTGTCACTGGTGCCGTGATGACAATCCACCACGGCCAGGCGATCACCGGACTCTCCACGCCAAGGAGGGGCTTCTGCAAGAACAGAATAACGCCCAGGAAAACTCCGATGAGCAGAGCCGTGATTACACTGCGAGAACTGCCGCGGCCGGAAAGAAATCCAGCGCACAGGAAAACACCCAGCAAGGCACCGTAGATGATCGTCATCGATGAGAGTGCAAGTTCGACGAGATTATCCGCCGGTGCCCACCCCGCTTCCTTCAACCACGAGAAGGCGACGGCCGCCAGTGCCAGCATTGCGGTGATCACCAACGTTGTCCGTCGAACCGTTGTCGTCTCCTCGGTTGCTGGTTTCTGCATCACATCAACGGTCCAGGTTGCCGCTATGGCGCAAACCGCCGAGTCGAGGCTCGACATGGCGGCAGCAAGCAGCCCCGCCAGCACCAGCCCCAACAGACCTGGAGGCATCTCGTGCAAGACGAAAAGGGGCAGGATGTTGTCGCCATCTCCGACCCCGTAAACGGGCGGCGAATACGCCCACAGGCAGGCGATCCCCGTACCGATGGCGAGGAAGAGCGCCGTCAGTGGCACATTCACAACACCCGAGATCACCAGCGCACGAGCGGCGGACTTGCCATCCCTGCAGGTCAACAGTCGCTGCACCATGTCGTGATCGGTTCCGTGGGTCGCCATCGTCAGGAAGAAACCCCCAATCACCGCGGCTGGAAGAGAGCGAGAACTCGCCAGCAGTGACGCGAAGAATCCCCCGACCGAATCACCCCCCTCAGGCCAGAAAAAAATCCTTCCCGAATCAGTCGTTTCGATCCAATTGAATAGAGAAGTCAGGCCCCCAGGAATCCGATCTATCAACACCCACAGAACTGAAATCGCCGCGACGATGAAGACGATACCCTGGATCGAATCGGTCGCGATCACCGACCGGATGCCGCCAACGAGAGAGTAGACCCCCGCAAACAGAGCACAGATCAAGACCGCCATCTCGATGGATAGACCTGTCACTGTCACAAAAGCAATCGCTGCGATGTAGAGCCTCACTCCGCTGGCGAGGATTCTCCCGACGATGAATGCGAGCGCGACACATCTTCTGGGCATGAAACCGAATCGATGGCCGATCAAGCCATAGACAGTCTTCACACCGAGACGGTGATAGAGGGGAACCAGCGTCCTAGACAGAAGTACCTTGGCGATAAGAGCACCGATGCCGAACTGGAGGTAGGCCCAACTGGTATTGACGAATGCACTCTGAGGTACACCGATGAAGGTGGCGGCAGATAGTTCGGTGGCAATCAGGGAGCCGATCACGGCCGGAGTGCTGATCGAGCGGCCGGCGAGCAAGAGATCTCCATTCGCTCCCGACCTTCTCGATACGGCGATTCCCACACCCACGACCAGCGCGAGATAGGCGAGGACGATCACCAGGTCCAGTTGTTCCACAAGAGCCATGGCGCGACGATAAGGGCTGCAGATCAGAGGATACAGCGATGAGGCGACTGGAAATTCGAGCAGAATAGGTAATCATTGCGGTATGTCTGGATCGACGATATCAACACGAGATTCACGTCTCTCCCCACTCTTCGAAGAGGATGGGGAGGTCGCCTCTCGTGCATGTCTCGAACTCGTTGGGATCGTATTCGATGATCCAGAACTGGAACTGGAGATGATCGAGATACTGCAACGTACTGTCGATCAGGAGGAGGGATTCTCCACCGGAGAGCTGTGCATTGCATTGTTACTCGGGGAAATCAGAAGTACGCCTGCCACAACCGTGATCCTACGATGCCTCCAGGGTGAGGATGAGATGCTCCAGAGGATCTCTGTACGGTCACTCCAGCGCCTCGGAGGTGCAGCGTTCGACCAGATCCTCGACCTCCTCGAAGATCCAGATCTGGACGGAGAAATTTCTGCCCTGGCCATCGAAAGTCTCGAAGGGATAGCACTCCACGATCTGCCTCAGCAACGTGAGAACATAGAAGATCGACTCCGTATCGACCTGGTAAACCGAGTACTTCCGATCGAACGTAGAGAAGCCGTTGCAATGGCGCTGGCACGTCTCGGTATTTCCGATGCCTCGGAAACGATCGAACTATTGCTCGAACATGAATTCCAGAACGGTAACGTGTTCATCTCGGATGCTCTGGAACTGATGACCGAATACCCAGGTGGATTGCCATCCCATGTGGAGGACCCTATCGAACAGGTCGTCCTCTGGCTCAGCGACGAGATTCTTCCCGGTGGAGAATTCGACACCTCCATGATCTTGCAGGAGGAGCCGGGCGAAGATTGATTGGAAATCGCAGCAACCTTCACCAGATCTTCAAACCTCTTCGAAGAACCAGGGCTTGAGCACCTGTAATTTTTCCTCGTAGGTGTCTGGATCGAGCAACCAGGTACTGATCGCCACGGAGGAGAGCAGACTGTTGCCATCCTGGGGAGTGAAGCAAAAGCCTGTGATCTCTGTGCCGTCCACGATCGACAGGGTCTCGTGTGGAATTACCGTCTGATTGAGGATCCTGCCGAAGAAGCCATGATCTCGACCGAAACTGAAGACCTGGTTTGCGGACTTCTTGTAGGTGCGCGCCAGTCGATCGTTCTCCTTCACTCTCGTCAGCAATTCCTCCATCGTCGTCGGCTCTTCCACATGTAACTTGAATCGCAACGTGTGCATGTACTGCGAGTTCAGTTTCACTGCGCTGGAAAATAGCCGGGTGTACTCGCGACCGACGGTCCGGAACAGGTGGTAAGCGTCGCGGGCATGGTGGGTGCCGAATCGCTCGTCCTTGTGCCGCCCAACCTGGGGGGACGGTGCGTATCCGGAATCCTGACTGACGTCATTGGCGCGCCTCATGCAGACGAAATCGGCGGAGATCAAGTTGTTGGGCAGGGTTCCGTTGCCCAGCGCCATCGTCTTGATGATCGCAGCGAGATTGTGGGTGTTACAGGACACGACATGGAGGAATCGGTCTTCTCCAGCAACGAGAGCCTCGTCGTTGATCCCACGGGCATACATCTTTCCGAATCCAAACTCAGATCCCTGTGCGACGAAACCCATCACCGAATTCGCAGCCTTGTAGTACTCCTCTTTATTGGCGAGACCGGCACCCGATGGCGTGCAATCGATGACCACGGAGGATCGTTCAATTGCTGTCCTCGTATCGTAGGATGGTCTCATTCCTAGTTTTTCGAAGCCGGACATCGCCTCTTGAGAAGTCGACAAAGATGCTCCTCTGTCGAGCATGTTCTTTACCTTTGAACGATCGATGAGGCGAGGTGTTCTCTTGTTGAAGGTCACTTCATCGATACCGAGTTGATCCTTGAAATGGCAGAGCAGCCCGATCAGCGGCTCTCCGATGGTGCCGGTACCGACAACGTGTACTACTCGAGACATGATCCCCCTGCCTTCTGGATACACCGATCCGACCACAGGGCCAACAGGGTGCCGGG
>CAWLAN010000052.1:0-17924 GCA_963854815.1 Planctomycetes bacterium UBA1146 | reverse complement strand
TGCGAAACTCACCGCGATACCTGTGTGATATGTTCGAGTACTATGGTTATGAAGACGTTCAGCGGGTAGGAATTGTCGATAGACGCTGGAATTTCTTCAACCTCGAATTCGCACGCTCCGAAGATTCACTGGTTGCCCAAGAACCGGTCCAGAATGCGATTTACAACAAGTTGAGGCAGTTCGCCCGCAACGGTCAAGCCGACCGTCTCATCCTCCTTCATGGTCCCAACGGATCGTCCAAATCGACAACCGTCCAGGCGATCATGCACGCCATGACTGACTACAGCATCTATCCGGAAGGCGCCCTCTATCGCTTCAACTGGGTCTTCCCGGAAAAGTCCATCGAAGCAGGGCGGATCGGTTTCGATGAAGATTCCGATGATGAATCCGGTTCTTACGCCTTCCTCAGGGAAAAAGCTATCCGGTGCGTCATCCGTTGCGAACTCAAAGATTCTCCGCTCTTTCTCATCCCCAGACGAGAACGCAAAGATCTGATCGAGGAAGCTCTCGAAAGACACCCGGAGCTCACCACGAAGGACCACTTCAATTACGGCTGGGCCATCCACGGGGACCTTAGCCAGAAGAACAAGTGGATATACGAAGCGATACTGTCAACGCACCAGGGAGACTGGCTAGAAGTGATGCGGCACATCCAGGTTGAACGCTTCTTCCACTCCAGACGCTATCGTATCGGCTGTATCAGCATCGAACCCCAGGGCAATATCGACGCCCAGACCAAGCCGATGTCTCACGAAGGGACCTCCTTGCCGGCAATCCTCCAGGGGATGTCCTTGTTCGAGATAGAGGGAGATCTGGTAGACGCGAACAGGGGCCTTTGCGAGTATTCGGACTTCCTGAAAAGGCCTCCGGAAACCAACAAGTATCTGCTCACGACTTCCGAGAAGGGAACCATCCAGTTACCGAATTACCGAGCGCATCTGGATGTGGTTCTGACAGGCACTGCAAACGAAAAACAACTCAACCTGTTCAAGAAAACTCCCGACTTCTCTTCATTCAAGGGTCGCCTCGCTCTGGTTCGTGTTCCTTACCTGCTGGAGTACTCCCGGGAAGAGGAGTTGTACCAGCGCCATATCATGCGACACACCCCGGGAGGCTCTGTAGCTCCCCACACGGCAGAAATGGCTGCTCTGTGGGCAGTCCTCACTCGATTGCGAAGGCCCTCACCAAGTAGCCATTCGGCTGATCTGGCACCCGCAGTTGCCCGATTGACTCCGCTGCAAAAAGCCCTGCTCTACGACCATGGTGAGATTTCTTTTGACATCAAAGACGATCAAAGAAAACTGCTGCAACAGAACATCCTGGCTCTTCGTCAGGAGCATGATGAATCAGAGGGGGAGTTCGAGGGCATCTTCGGCGCCGAGTATGAGGGAAGACGGGGTGCTTCACCCCGCGACATGATGACTCTGATTGCCACAGCTGCAGAGAATCATTCGTGGAACAGCCTCTCGCCCCTGGCGATATTTCCCGAGCTCGAACTTCTTGTCAAAGAAACGAGTATTCACGAATTTCTGCGACTCTCGGTCGACAACGGCTACCACGACAGCGTTCAGTTCATCGGGGATGTCAGAAAACATTATCTCGGAATTGTTCGCCAGGAGGTCTTTGAAAGCATAGGAATCGTCGAAGAAGGTGAGTTTGACCGCGTTTTTGTCGAATATTTCCAGCACATCAAATCCTTCAATAGCGGCCAGAAGTTCTACTCTGAACACACGGGAATGTACCAGGAACCTTCACAGGATCTGATGGCACGCGTTGAGCAACTTCTCAACATCAGTCATGGCATCCCTGAATACAGATCCGATCTGATGGGCAGAATTGGTGCCTATGCCACCGAGAATCCCGATCAACCGCTCGACTTCCAGGATGTATTCCCCGAGATTTATCGAAAACTCAAACATTCGTTCTGGCGCGAGAGAGAATCGACCCTCGATGGTTTGCAACATAATATTCTCCAGTATTTCACCGATGAACGGAAAACCCTGTCCAATGAGGAAATTGCTGTGGTTGAAAATACTCTCGAGAAGATGATGAATAAATATGGATACGATTCCAAGAGTGCGCACGATGTCATTTCGTTCGTGGCCTCGAATCGGTAACGGCTAGGATTTCTTGCGAAAAAGTGGTGTGGTTTCAGCAAGCTGCCCTAACCATCTGCGCAGGTTTCCCACTTCCGGATTGATCGATGACGTGGACTCTTCGATCCGGTCTCCTATCGCGAACAAAATCTTGAACAAGACCTCATCCGGAGTCAGCCCTTCAGCTTCAGCATGGACACTGAGTCCCAAGCGATGTCGTATCGCCGGAAACAGGACCGTGTTCAGGTCGTCATCAGAGACCGTATCCCTGCCAGCGAGAGCAGCGCAGGCCCTGGAGGTGGTCAGGACCGCCTGAACTCCACGAGGGCCGGCACCGTGTGAGAGTAACTCGGTAGCGATCTCGGGTGCGTCGTCCTCGCCTGGCCTCGTTGCTCGAACGATCCGGATCGCCCGCTCGAGCAGATGATCCGGAATCACGACCTGCTGAACCTCATTCAAGGCTTCCGTCACCCAGCCCCCGGGAATCACCGGCTCCAGAGGACCGTGGACATGGGATGTGGTCATCGATACCACATCCAGTTCTTCCTGGGCCTGCGGATAATCCAGCGCCACCTGGAAGGTAAATCGATCGAGTTGAGTGATGGGAAGCGGATAAGTTCCCTCCAACTCCAGCGGGTTCTGCGTTGCCATCACGAAGAAGGGCTGTGGAAGCAAGTGCCTCTGTCCCATCACCGAGACCTGGCCCTCCTCCATCGCCTCGAGCAGCGCTGCCTGCGTCTTGGGTGGGGTGCGGTTGATCTCATCTGCCAGTACCAGGTTTGCGAAGATAGGCCCCTCACGAAACCGGAAACTACGATCACCCGGCTCTTCGCCCGAAGAGAGGATGGTTGTACCAGCGATGTCCTGGGGCATGAGGTCCGGAGTGAACTGAACACGACTGAAACGGAGATCGAGAAGTTCTGAAAGAGTCCTAACGAGCAACGTCTTTGCCAGGCCTGGAACACCGATGACCAGAATGTGACCGCCGGCAAAAAACGCCGTCAGAAGTTCCTGGACAACTGCTTTTTGTCCGACGATGCGTTCAGAGAGTCCCGCCAGCACGCGATCTCGGAGCTGAGAAATGCCACGGTACTGTTCGTCCATCAACTGGACTCCTCGTCAGTATCTTCCAGCAGTTTGCCTTCCTGGTACCACTCTTCCAGTCGAGCCAGGTCGATCTCCTGGCCCGGCTCGAGTCGCCGATCCACATGAGCAAATCTACTCTTGAACCTGGCAAGAGAATCAAGCAACGCTTGCTCCCCATCGATACCGAGTTTTCGACAGACACTCGATACTGAAAAAAGCAGATCTCCCACCTCATGGTAGCACTGATCTTCGGCCCCTGAATCGATCGCGATTTTCAGTTCCTCGAGTTCTTCTGCCACCTTGTCGATAGCGCCGCGCGGCTCAGGCCAGTCGAACCCCACCTGGGCCACCATCTTTCCAATCCGGTCCGCCCTGAGCAAGGCCGGCAAGGAGGCGGGCAGGTCCCTGATCGTTGGAGGCTTCTCACCCGCCTCACCCTTTTCCTGTCGTTTGATCCTTTCCCAGTTCTCGCGCACCTCATCGGCGTTTTTGGCGTTACTTGTGCCGAACACGTGGGGATGACGGCGAATCAACTTTTCGGAAATTTCGCGGGCCACATCCTCGAGCGAGAAGGATCCTGACTCCTCCGCGATCCTCGCCTGCAAATAGATGTTCATCAGCAGATCACCGAGTTCTTCGCGGATCTGATCCGGGTCTCCCGAACTGATGGCCTCGGCTACCTCATGGGCTTCCTCCAGCAGGAAAGGTCGCAAAGAATCTGCAGTCTGCTCGAGATCCCACGGACAGCCTCCGGGGGATCTCAACCGATCGATGATCTTCTTGAGACGAGACATCTGTTCCATGGGGACTTCAGCTTTTGTGCCATCTTCGGACATGGGGGACTCTGACATGAAATGAAGATCCTTCTCTGGTCTCCGGAACCGGACGAGTGACGACCGCAACCCTCTAGTCGGTCATCGTGGGGCCCAACCGCAACAGCAAATCAACGAAACGCGGCGGACTACACGACGCCTCCATTGGCATGACGATTGCGCATCTACGACTTTCCCAGATCTTCACCCTGGAGCAACCACCAGGGTGGGACTGCAATGGAAAGGACAGTAGCGGCTGGCAGAAGGGTCGATACCTTTCTCTCCAGGGGATCCTGCGAATCAGGAGCGAGTCAGTGCTCGTTTCGTACCAACTACAACAAGTGGGGATCGTCTCGCCAGAAGATCCATGATTCGCAGGTTTCCCCGCGCTTCCCTAGTACTTTCTCTTGATGGAAATTGCTCTGGGTGGAATCTTTCCGCCGCGCAGATCCACCAGCCGGATGACCTTGTCGGTATCCTGAAACACCAGCGTGTAATTGCCGGAAGTACCGTTCACCTGGATCAATTCACCGAATTCGGTCGGGATGGTGCCCGCTTCGGTGTATCTCCATTTTACTTGCTTGGCCGATTGGGCTGATGCGACCTCGTCGGGGGGAGTGGCACAGCCAGTGATCTCGAACACCACCAGTGCGGCCCAGAACAGCCCCATGATCGCTATTGTGGCGACAGAACCCGTAATGATCTGTTTCACATCTATCTCCTTGTCTGATCCGTGAGCGATGTATAGCGTTTCCTCTGTGTGAGGACTTTGAACTACGCCTCACCTCCACTATAAAATGCAGCCGGTCATCACTCGACACCTTTGTCGTCCAGGAAAGGGCCTCCTTTGCGTCAATTCAATGTGCAGATCGCAAATCATGCCCAGAAGGTACTCGATGTCGAGGTCGCTGATCTCGCCGACCACATCTGCGATCCTCCTTCCCCTGATCTCGGTGACCTGTCGCTGCCATGTTTTCTGCTGGCCAAGGCGCTGAAGGAGGCTCCTGCAGCCACTGCCGAGCGACTTGCCGGAGAAACCTGGGACTTCCCCTGGATCGAGAGCGTCTCGTCAGCAGGTCCGTATCTGAATATCAAAGTTCAAGTTGATGAATTTTCTCGAGCAGCCCTGGCGTCGGTGCTAGATCAAGGCGAGGGATGGGGCGGCAGTGCGGTTGGTCAAGGAACGACGGTCCTCGTCGAGTACTCCTCCCCGAATATCGCCAAACATCTTGCGGTCCACCACATGCGTTCGACGATGCTCGGTCAGTCGATAACCAACCTGTTGCGTTGCGCAGGATTTTCAGTCGTCAGCTGGAATCATCTCGGTGACTGGGGAACCACATTCGGGAAATTGCTCGCCGCATGGGAACTGTTCAAAGAACGAGATGATCTCGATTCTCCAGCACTGGAAGAACGAACTGATCCGGTAACTGATCTCAATTCGCTCTACGTCGCCTTCAACGAGGCCGCCAGGGAGAAGCCTGAACTGGAAGATATCGCCAGGGACTGGTTCAGGAAACTCGAGGATGACGACCCGCAAGCTCGTGATCGTTGGGAACGGATCCGCAACACATCACTGGCCAGATTCAACGCCATCTACGATCGTCTCGGTGTCCATTTCGACAAGGTGATAGGGGAGTCGTACTATCAACAAGGTATGGTTGATGTCGTCGAGCAACTCGCGGATTCGGGACTCCTCGAGCACAGTGAAGGGGCCGAAATTGTGAGGCTTTCCGACGACATCCCACCGATGTTGATCCGCAAGCAAGATGGAGCCACCCTGTACGGCACCCGTGATCTGGCCAGTGCCATCGAGAGGTATCAACAGGTGGCATTTCAGCGCTGTCTGTACGTAGTTGATGCCGGACAGGGTTTGCATTTTCGTCAGGTTTTCGGAGTCCTCAAGATGCTCGGATATGACTGGGCCGATGATCTCGAACATGCCGAATTCGGGGTCATGAGGCTCAATATAGAAGGCAACTGGAAGAAAGGGAAATCCAGGGCCGGCCAGGTGATTCTCCTGGAGGAAGTACTCGATCAGGCGGTCGCACTCGCCGCCAACATCGTCAAGGAGAAGAACCCCGACTTACCCGATCAAGAACTGGATGAAATCTCCGAGGCGGTGGGTGTCGGCGCCGTTATCTTCAGTGATATGAAAGCCGTACGACGTAAAGACGTAAATTTTGATCTGGACAAGATCCTCTCATTCGACGGTGAAACCGGTCCCTACCTTCAGTACACACATGTCCGTTTCTGCAGCATTCTCAGAAAAGCTCGGGAACAGGGAATCGAATCGGGGGACGGATCTCGACTGGATCAACCCATCGAGATCATGCTGTTGAAGAGGGTGCTTCGCTTCCCTGATGTCATCCTACGAGCCGCTCGTGATGCGGAGCCCTCACAGGTATCACAATATCTGCTGGAACTCGCCAGTGAGTTCAACACCTATTACGCCAAACACCGGGTCATCGGCGAAGATTTGCAACTTTCGGGTGATCGATTGGCATTGATCGAGGTTCTGAGATCAACGATGAAACGCGGTCTCGAGCTACTCTGCATCCGGCCGGTCGAACGGATGTGATCCGGTTCAAAGCAACTCGAGCAATTGAAGATTCAACCACGCCAGCCGTCCATAGAGTTGGATCAGGTTCATCCCCTCTTTGATCTCCCAGATCCAGCCCCAGCACTCCTCATTGAGTGAAGGTTCGTTGTCCTTCTCTGCCTGGATCGATCGGATCAGATCCCTGTATCTGGCCAGGATATCGTCCGGGACCGGATGAGTGCCCTCGGCAACGATGCGATCGAGGCAATCGCGCTCGATCTCGATCGTATCCTTCAAGAACTGGATCAGTCGTTCTTCAGTGAGTACCGACAAAGGCCCCTCCCTCCAATCCCGGTATAGAGCCCCTCGTCTGCCAGGTCAACGCTACCCCGCTCTTCTTGCCAATCGAGGCTCGGGTTTCTAGGATGGCAGCAGCGAAGGACGCTACGATACCCATCGACAGGGAGGCCCATTGGGCAAACTCGACGCAGGAGTGATGCAGAAAATCGTATCTCTCTCGAAACGACGTGGCTTCATCTTCCAGTCCAGCGAAATCTACGGTGGCATGAATGGCTGCTGGGATTACGGCCCGCTCGGAGTTGAGCTCAAACGTAATGTCAAGGAAATATGGTGGTCGGACATGGTCACCAAACATGATGACGTATCAGTTCTCGACGGAGCCATCGAACCCTTCGAGATGACAGGGCTCGACTGCACCATCTTGATGCATCCACAAGTCTGGAAATGCTCCGGACACCACGATCTATTCCATGACATGATGATCGACTGCCGCGAAACAAAACGACGATACCGACACGAGCAGATCAGAGGTCGCTGGGCCAGAGCAAAAGAATCCCGGATCTTCGTCACCGTCATCTCTGATCCCGAAGAGGAACAAGAGCTCCTCACCGCCCGTGCTCAGAAGTTCTTCGGACTACGCGCCAAGGAACGAGATCAGATCCAGTGGGACGGGCCGATCGTCTCGCTGGTAGAGATCGATGACTTTTCTCAGGTGCTCGGCCCGGACGCCAGGGAAAGCGCCACCCTGACGGAACCTCGAGAGTTCAATCTCATGTTCAAGACCAGCGTCGGGGCCCTGCACAGCGATGACAACACTGTTTTTCTGCGGCCCGAAACCGCTCAGGGGATCTTTCTGAACTTCAAGAACGTGGTCGATTCGTCCCGAGTCAGGATTCCCTTCGGAATCGCTCAGATCGGAAAGAGTTTCCGTAACGAGATCACTCCGAGGAATTTCACCTTCCGTGTACGGGAGTTCGAACAGATGGAACTCGAGTTCTTCTGCCATCCAGATTCCTCCCAGCAGTGGTACCGCTACTGGCGAGACAGAAGACTGCAGTGGTACCAGGATCTTGGCCTCAGCGGTGATCATCTTCGCCTGCGTGAACACGATGCTAGCGAGTTGAGCCATTACTCGACCGGAACCGCCGACATCGAATATGCGTTCCCATTCTTGCCAGAAGGAGAGTTCGGTGAACTGGAAGGAGTTGCCCATCGTGGCGATTTCGATCTACGCAGTCACATGGAAGGGAAACTGGATCCCTCCACTTTCCCGCTCGAAGTCCAGATGGGCGAAGACGGAAAACCACTCTGGAAAGGCAGTGGTAAGGACCTCTCCTATCGGGATCCTGTTACCAATGAACGATTCTTACCACATGTGATCGAACCTTCCGCAGGAGTAGACCGTGCGGCACTGGCATTTCTTTGCGAGGCCTACACAGAGGACAAAGCTCCCGACGAAAAGGGTCAGATGCACGATCGTGTCGTTCTTCGTTTCCACCCGCGCATCGCACCCATCAAGGCGGCGGTTTTGCCACTGGTGAAAAAGGACGGAATGCCGGAATTTGCCAGAGATATCTACCGGGACCTGAAACGTGAGTTCCCGGTCTTCTATGACCTCAAGGGCGCCATCGGAAGACGGTACCGGCGTATGGACGAAGTAGGCACTCCATTTTGCATCACCATCGATGGACAAACTCTCAGTGACGAAACGGTCACTCTCAGGGAACGAGATTCGATGAAGCAGACCAGGCTGTCGGTTTCAGAAGCGACCCAGGCCATCCGGGAAGCGATCCAGACTTGATCCTGATATTCATTCTGTCCCTCTTGTACACGCCCTGCGATGGATCTCTTGATCAAGCCATCCGTGACAGGGACACAACAAGCACCATAAGCCGGATTCGAGCACTCGTCGAAGAGCACGGAGCTGCTGCCTTCTCGACCGTCGCCGATGCGGTCGCCGATGTCGAATCCGTCGCTGATGGTCAATGGTATGTCATCGATCGCCATCGGGTATTCATCACATCCGTAAAGGTACTCTCCGCGGTCAAAGACAAAAATCTCGACAAGGAGATCGCCAGGGTCTTGAAAAATCACAACCGATGGCCAGCCCGTGTTTTTGCACTCGAGGTCTCTCTCCAGAGGTCCTCCATCGACTCGGTGCAAATGGCACTTTCGGCAATCGATGACGTGGCCCCACAGGTGGTCGCCGTGGCGTCCCGGATCCTTGGCTGGAGTCAGAACCGCCTGGCTCTGGAACCATTGATCTCTGCCATGTCACGATGGGAACTGGCCTCGACCAGAGACAAGGTGGTCCGAGGTGGACGTGAGGAACTGCAGAAGAGATCAGGTGACCGCGCCTGGCTCGCCTGCCGCGACGCGCTGGAGAGATTGACCGGTATCTCGCTCCATGCTGCCGATCAGTACAAGAACTGGATCTCTGCCCATCGAGACCAGATCGATCCCTCCAAGGTCGATCTCACCAAGCCCAAGGAAAGAGTCACCGGGACAGGCCTGTTCGGACTCGATATCACCGGCAGGAACATCGTCTTTGTCATCGATATTTCCGGCTCGATGCTGGCCACTGACCCTCCCTCCGAGGAGGAGATGCAACGAATCCGGCGCACTACAGGAATCGGGGATTCGATCGAGGAGAAGATCCAGCAACTGATGGAGGGTCGTCGTCGCATCAAACGGGCTCGCACCGAACTCCGGCGAGCCATCGAGAGTCTCGGGGAGGACAAGAACTTCTCCATCATCTCATTCTCGTCATCGGTTCAACCATGGAGCGATGTACTGGTTCCTGCTACCAGCGAAAACAGGAAATCCGCGATCCAGTTCATCGAGAGATTCCAGGCCCATGGGATCACGGTCACGGACGAAGCCCTGTTCGAGGCTCTTTCCGATGCCACGGTCGATACCATCTATCTGATCACTGATGGAGCACCGACCCATATCGGCAGCGAGGGTGATCAGATGCCTCCCGACGCAGCCAGCCTGATGAAGAGGATCCTCGACGATACCAGGGCCATAAATCATCTGCGGGGCATACGAATCTTCACACTTGGTTTCATCGGAGCTGAAGAAGAATTTCTCGAAACTCTGGCCAAGGAGAATCATGGCCGATATGTGAGAATCAGGTGAGCCCAGGGAAGGCGGATCTCTTTTGAGCAGAGATGTCGTGATCGTCGAAGGCCTCAGGACCCCTTTCGTGAGGGCAGGGGAGGATCTCAGGGAGGTCCCTGTCGACGAACTGGGGCGCAGTTGTTGCCGCGATCTACTCGATCGCTGCGCGATTTCACCCGCAGAGATCGACGAGTTGATCCTCGGATGTTGTGCTCAACCGCCTGATCGTGCCAATCCAGCTCGTGTCGTGGCGCTCCGGTCCGGACTTCCCATCGAGACCCCTGCACACACCGTGTCCAGAAATTGTGCCAGCGGAATGCAAGCAGTATCGGATGCTTTCGATCGCATTCGTGGCGCTGCAGCCAGCAGCATACTGGCCGGCGGCGCAGAGTCGATGAGCAGGATCCCGCTGCTGTTTCCGCTCTCGTTCGGTTTCAAGGTTGCCTCGCTCGCCAGGGCCCGTTCCTTGCCAGAAAAGATGGCCGGTCTGTTTGGTTTCCGCTGGAAGGACCTCAAGCCAAGAATTGCATTGCTCGAAGGACTACGCGATCCTTTCAGTGGTGAAATGATGGGGATCACCGCCGAAAGACTGGCCAGGGAATGGGGAATCTCCAGATCGGATCAGGACCTGTACGCGCTCGAGAGCCATCAGAAGGCGGTCGCCGCTGCCGATCTGCTCAAACAAGAGATCAGTGGTATCGCTGTTCCTCCACGCCTTGATCAGGTGATCCGACAAGATGTAGGGCCTCGCCCCAATGCCAAGATCGAGAAGATGGCCAAGATGAAGCCCTATTTCGATCGAAAACTGGGCTCCGTGACGGTGGCCAACTCGTGCGGAATCACCGATGGGGCCGCCATGCTGCTGCTGATGGATGGAGAACGCGCGATCGCTCTCGGATACAAGCCGCTGGCGCGTGTACTGGGTACCGCTTTTTTGGGATTGGATCCACTGCGGATGGGGCTCGGGCCGGTTCACGCCATCGCCAGAGTCCTCGACGGCACCGGATTGGTCCTTTCTGACATCGACAGGGTTGAACTCAATGAGGCGTTCGCGGCCCAGGTACTGGCCTGTCAGGCGGCGCTGGACGACGAATCCTACAGCACCGGGGTCGGCTTTTCGGCGGCTCCTGGTTCGATCGCTACCGAACGACTGAATGTCCAGGGAGGTGCCATCGCACTGGGACATCCAGTGGGAGCCTCTGGAGCCAGACTGATCCTGACTCTGGCACGCCAGCTACAACGAGCCGGTGGTGGACATGGCATCGCCACGATGTGCGTCGGCGGCGGTCAAGGAGGTGCGGTACTGCTGGAAGGGATCGCATCATGAGCCAGTGGAAGTTGATCCGCGCTAGTGGCTGGGACGGTGCCGTCCCTACCGAGGATGCTGATGGTCGATGGCTTCATCTGATCATCGACAGCGATACCAGTGCCAATGTCCTGAAACGATCCGTGCTCGAGGATCTTTCCGATCGAATCGAAGAAATTCCTGATCACAAAGGCATCGAGGCCGTCATCGTATCGAGCGCCAAAGAGTCACACTTCATCGCAGGAGCCGATGTCAACTCCATCGGCTCTGCGCAAGATAAAGATCAGGTCATCGACCTGTGCCGCTGGGCCCAGAACCTGTTTGGAACCCTCTCCAACCTGCAGGTACCCAGCATATGTGTCATCCGCGGAACCTGTCTCGGCGGCGGTCTCGAACTGGCACTCGGATGTTCTGCTCGTATCGGCGTCGATTGTCCGCCTACTCGAATCGGATTCCCCGAGGTTAATCTCGGGATCATCCCGGGATTCGGCGGAACGGTACGCACCACACAACTACTGGGATTGCGTGGTGCGCTCGATTGGATCCTGCGAGCCAGTCGTCTTCCTGCACCGATTGCGCTTCGAAAAGGCCTGCTTGATGCCGTGGTTCCGGTCGAGGGCTTCCGAACACTTTCATTGCACTTGATCGAAAAGATGCTCGAGGACGATTTGCGCACAGTACAGGCTCGTCGCAACAAGCGCCGAAAGGGATTCGCCAATTCCTTGATCGATGGCACCGCTATCGGCAGAGCACTTACTTGTCGCATAGCTCTCAAGAACGTCCGTCAAAAAACCATGGGCAATATGCCTGCTCCAGAATCCGCCATCGCGGTGGCACGGTTCTCTGCATCCCACGATGCAATCGCTTCCTTCAAGAAAGAAGCCGCTGAAGTCGCCAGCCTCGCTCTGGGTCCTGTCTGCCGCCATCTCGTTTCCATCTTCCAGGATTCTGAAGTCATCCGTCGGGGCGCCCCTCTGGATCCGCAAGGGGTCTGGCCCAACGACAGGAACCTTCTCATCCTGGGAGCAGGAATCATGGGCTCGGGAGTCGCAACCGTGGCCATCGAGAAGGGTATTTCGGTGCGTCTCAGGGATATTTCGGAGGACTCCCTCGACTCCGGGCTCAAGGCCATCGGCAAGGCCATCGCGACAAAACGCAAACGCAACAGAATCAGCGACCAGCAGCAATCCGAAATCCTTTCGCGCCTGGGCTATGGCACCGATCTGGTCGGAGTCAGTCACTGCGCAGGGATCCTCGAAGCAGTGGTCGAGCGGCTCGATGTCAAAAGATCGGTCCTGGCGGAGATCGGCGCAGATCTTCCAGCGGATGCCATTTTTGCGACCAACACCTCCGCATTGAGCGTGACTCGTATCCAGCAGGGCAGCCCGGTCGCCGAACGCGTGGTCGGACTGCATTTCTTCAATCCTGTGACCCGCATGCCGCTGGTTGAAATCATCCCCGGTGAGTTCACGGATCCAGCAGCGGTTGGACAGGCACTTGCACTGGCCAGGAAACTCGGCAAATACCCCATCATCGTCAAGGACTCGCCCGGCTTTCTGGTCAATCGACTGCTGTGTCCTTACCTCGATGCAGCTTCCGGATTGTTGCTCAGGGGGATCAGCGGCACGACGATCGATCATGTCGCTCGATCACACGGCTTACCGATGGGACCCTTCCGCCTGATGGACGAAGTCGGACTGGACATCGGCATGGAAGTTCAGGAAACCCTGCTCGCTGCCTTCGGTGACAGAGCTTCTGCTTCTTCCCTTCTCTCGACCATGGTCGATCGTGGCTGGCTCGGGAAAAAATCGGGAACCGGTTTCTATCTTCATCACGGTAAGAACGCGGTGTGGAACCAACGACTTGGAAAATTGATCGATGCCCCTGCAACCACCATCAGCCAGCAACAGATCATTCATGAACTGCTGGATCCGATGGTGGATGAGGCTGCCCGTTGTCTCGAGGAACAGGTCATCGACGATCCGGGCTTTCTCGATCTGGCCATGGTGATGGGCACCGGATTCCCACCTCATCTGGGAGGTCCACTACGGGCCGCCGACAGCGAGGGGATTGCTGCACTGATGGAGCGATTGCAGTCGGCTCATCAGGCAGGTGCCGCCAGAACGCCGTGCGCATTGCTGACAGATCTGGCGCGGCGGAAACGTCCTTTTTATTCGCTTCGAACGACCACAGAATCGATCTAGAGATCTCCAGAACCACAGTCGCCAGCACCTGATGGTTCGATTCAGGCCACATTGTCCGCGCAAGAGCCGCAACCGCACTGTCAAGTTTATTGGCGATTTCGAGGAATCCTAGTAATCTGATCAGGGAAGGAGACTTGCTCCGATGACCATCTCGACCACCCTGGCCATTTCGTTGTTGTTGCTGACGGGGCTACAGGATCCGGTTTCCGATCCGTCCGGCGTCGCTTCTCCGGCGCCAGTCTCCAGCGACATCGAATTGCTCGAGCGGTTGAAAAATCCGGACCAGAAAATCCGCCAGGAAGCCCTGCAATCGATCCTGAACGATCCAGATCCGGCACTGCTTCCGGGTCTCATGGCGATCCTCAACGACCCTGATCCGATGCTGCGGCGTCAGGTCACCCTGCTGGTGCTCAAAAGCTATCCCGACAGTTGCTTCGTGTTCTTTCGCCAGGCTCTGGGGGGACAGGGGATCCCCCGGCGGGAAGCGGCCGCCTATGCCTTGGGCCTGATCGAAGATCCACGAGTGGTGGCGCTGCTGGGCAGCGCCGCCGAGGATCCGGATCCCACCATCCAGATCGCTGCCTTGCGCGGACTTCAGTCGCTGATTCGGGCCGAACTCCCACGGGTATTCCGTCGCGTCGCCGGAGCTCAGATCCCGACAACAGATCGTTCTCCCGACATCCGTAGCCACGCTCTGGCTGTCCTCAATCAACTGGCTCGTTCACAACCACAGAACCAGAACCTGCAAATCGCACGACTGCGGTGTCTCGACTCTGAATGGGCGGCGAGCAATCGAGATTCATGGTTGGCGAGCCTCGATCTGGCCGAAGGCCGTATCCAACAACTGAAACAGTTCTTTGCCACTGGCCAGGGGTGGCTCGGAAGATCGATGCCACTGGGACCTCTGGCATACCAGTTCTCGATGCTCAACATCGTCTCCGGTTCAAGCAAGGAGATCGAGATCGAAGCAACCGTCGCTGACATCGCATCCCTGCGCGCACTGGATTACGATCTCGATCGAGTCATTCACCTACGAATCGCATCGGATCTATTTTTCAATATCCCCGACTCACTAGCGCCCCGGTTTGATTTTGCTGGAGACAACTTCGATATCGCCCTCGATATTGAACGTTTTCCGGTACGTCATGCCGGAATCGGCTTGCTCAATATCTCCTACTGGGAAAGTAAAGTCTTCGGGGCGGCGACAGCCCATCTGCGATTCGATACGAGATCTTTCCGACTGATCGAGGAGATCATCAAGGACGCCGACGGCAAGATACTGTGGAAACTCACAGTTCCATCCTGGTTCGAGGGAACCAGATCCATGCCGGAACAGATCGAGATCGACATCCCGGGGGGGCGTGTCGGGGCAAAACATGTTCACCTCAAACTGAACCTGAAGTTCCAGCAAAGGGCAGATCAGTGGTTACTGCACGAGGGGAAAACATCGGAGGTTTCGGCCGATGGCGAACAGATCCGTGCCTACTGCGAGGTCACCGTGCGCGCTTCGGAATCGGATGATCGCTCGGGCGACGAGGTTGGTCCGGGCAAGTCCAGTTCACCGGCCGGCTCATCGGCTGAATCGGACTCTGGCCACGGGTCACGTGCCGGCTCGCGGCGCAAATAGAGCGCCTTGTTGACCTCCAACCTCTTGACGATCTCACCGCGACCCGCCTTGCGGGCGGCCTCTATCGCCGCCTGCTGCCACTGCAGGGCTTGCGGAAATCTGTTCAGGGCTGCCAGCACCATCGCTTTCGTCTCGACGTACTCCAGCGCCTTTTCGTTGGCAAGCAGTTGATCGATCTCTCCGAGGGACTTCAATAATTGATCCTCAGGAGTCGCCGGAAGGCTGGCCAGGATGCGGCCCTCGAGACTGACGAGCCTCGGATCGTTCGCGGTCGCCTGTCTTCCCTGCCGGCAAACCTTCAACGATTCATCGGATCTGTCGATCCGCAAATAACAGACCGATTCGGCCAACCAGGCGAGGCTATTGCCGGGACGACTGATCCGTACTTTTTTCATCTCATGAGCGGATTCCTGGTACCTCTTCTGGCGCCTGAGTGCATTGGCCCGGTTGAACAGAGCCTCGTGCATCCCCGAATCATTCAGTAATGCCTGGTCGTAACAGTGGATCGCTTCCATATCATCACCATGGGCGGCGTAAATCACTCCCAGATTGAACCAGGCAATCGACGAGCCCGGATCGAGCCGAATTGCTTCCTCGAACTCGGGGATCGCCTGTTGCGCCCGGTTCAACTTGACCAGAGCAGAGCCCAGATTCAGATGCGAAGAAGCAGATTCCGGAGCCGATCGAACCGAGCTTCTGAACTGCTGTTCCGCCGCCGCGTAGAAACCCTCCTGGAACAACGAGATGCCGCGATTCAGTGGAATACGCGCCCCGACGGGCCGACTCCGCACTTCCTCGATCCACGGATCGCTGACCCTTGCAAAAGCGTCACCCCGGGCTTGCATCTGTTCCAGGGCCTCGTCAGGTCGTCCCAGTTCTCGCAATGCCAGCCCGTAGGGATAGCGCAATCCAGATGCTCCTGGAGACAGGTTCAATGCCTCCTCGAGGCGAACGAGAGCCAGTGCCGGGTTACCTTGTTGAAGTGCGATCTTGCCCATCGCAGAGAGCGCCGGTACACAGCGTGGATTTTTGGAGAGGACTGCGCGAAAAGTCTCCTTCGCCATGTCGAGATCATTGAGTTCCAGTTGCAACTCACCAAGAGCCACCCGTGTTGCTAGATGATCTGGATTGACAACCGACAACTGTTCCAGATGAGCCCGAGCTTCTTGCAGATTTTGCAGCTCGATCTCGACCCTTGCCAGCAAGTATCGCCACCGTGGATCGGATGAATCGAGTTCGATGGCGCGCAAGTAACATTTGCGAGCCATCAGAGGAAGGTCGTAAGCGTGATAGGTCATCGCCGCATCACCGAATGCCATTCCCAGCTCGGCACCGACCAGTTCCTTGCTGGAGTGTTCGAGATTCTTGTACGTCACCTCCAGGTGATCAGAAACCTGTGCTTCCATCGCCAGCAGTAACGGAGCCTGTGGAAGGTCAGATGCGGATTGACAGCCCGAGACCGCAGCCACGAACAGCGTCAGGAGCACAACAACAGCAGATCTCAGCGACTTCATGGTTCAACCGTCCCTGAACCCTCGATCAGTTGCTGATAGGTGCCCGTTTGCTCGATCTCGAACTTTTCGGTGTTTCCTCCTGGCCAATGGACCCGAACAACACAGCCTCCCTGGTAATCTCCCAACCCAACGACGATTCTGGGATCATTGCTACAGAGGTATGATCCACCGCGCCGGGATCGCCGATGCAGGATGGATCCGGTCGAAACCTCGATTTCACAACGTGTATCCAGGGCGAGGTGCCCATCGCTTCGTCGCAGATCGAGACCCACCCATGAGTTGTTCGATCCGATCTTGTTCTGCAACAATTTCGAGTAACCACAGTTATTGGTGACCAGGATGTCGATATCGCCATCATTATCGACATCACCGAAGGAAGCGCCCCGACCTACGGCTTCATGCTGAAGAATTAATGCCCGACCTGGCGCGATTTCCTCGAATCGGGAATCGCCGAGGTTGAGGAAGATCTGGTCGGGCTGACTCAGCGGATACGGATCTCCTGCAGCGATCTTCTCCTCCATTCGCTTGACAGCTCCGTTGGTCACGAACAGATCTAACCAGCCATCGTTATCGAGATCGAACCAGCCTGTCCCGAAACCGGTCCACTTTCTACTCGGCAATCCAAGACCCGATCGAGCCGAACGATCATCGAAGACCCCGTGACCATCATTGACGTAGAGAGTGTTGGTTTCTCCCGATAGGTGAGTGATGAAGATGTCCTCATCCCCATCGCCATCGAAATCAGCAAGGTCTGCTCCCATCGAGGCTTCCGGGCGGCCATCTCGATTGACTGCACAACCAGCCAACAAGGCCGCATCCTGGAAGTGGAAACCTTCCCCCTGTAGCCACAGACGGTTGGCCATTCCATCGTTGGCCACGTAGAGATCCAGCTGGCCGTCACCATCGATGTCCGAGCTGACCACTCCGAGTCCAGCACCTGGTTTTGCTCCGATTCCGCTGCTGGAAGTCACATCTTCGAAAGTTCCATCACCGCGGTTTCGATACAGTCGGTCGGGAAGTGGGGGGTAGGAACTCGGACCGCAGTATTCGATGGCACTGCTCTCGGCGAAGCAAGGTTTGTGATTCTGAAAGGTAAAATCGACGTATGAACAGACATAGAGATCTTCGTCACCATCGCCATCCAGGTCGACAAAGAGCGCACTCGTGGTCCAGCGGTCGTCGGCTATCCCGGCTTCGCTGGCTCCTTCGTGGAAAGTGCCTCTGCCATCGTTGATCCACAACTGGTCGCTGCCGAAGTTCGTCAACAATAGATCCGGATCTCCATCGCCATCGACATCTCCGACGGCACAACCC
>CAWLAN010000051.1:0-18276 GCA_963854815.1 Planctomycetes bacterium UBA1146 | reverse complement strand
CCGAGAGGATCTACCTGCTGAGAGGTTCTTTCAGCATCGCCATCCCACTCGAAGACCCGGTACTGATCAATCTCGCCACACCATCGACCCGGATCAGCGCGGCTCATGCCGACCAAGACGGAATCACCGACTTGCTCGCCAACGGATCGGCAGGACTCTCGGTTCTGTGGGGATCCTCGAGCGATCCGCTCATCCAGCAAACTCAACTCGATGCGGGTGCAGTGATGGGTACTGCCGTCGCCACCGATCTCGATGGAGATGACATCATCGATCTGGCCGCCGTGCAGCAGAGCGATGGATCGATTCTGATCCTGACCGGTACTGGTGGTGGTAATTTTGAATCGGCGGGAACCGTGACAGGATACGCACCATCCATCGACGTTGTCGTTGGCAACCTGGATGGAGATGCACTGCGAGACTTGCTGCTGATCCCGGCACCTAACGACACTGCATCGGTGCTGCTGCCCAACGGTACTGATGTGAATGGAGACCTGGTCTTCTCCTTGCGAATACTCTTCGATGAAGTCGCCACGCAGGGAGCCAAACTGGTCGACTGGAACGGCGATGGGATGCTCGATGTCCTGACACCTGATCCAGATGGAACCGGCTTGCACCTGTCGCTGGGATTAGGCGGTGTCTACGCGGGCAACTTCGAAATGCCAGTCGACCTCGATCATGCCGAACAGATTCGTTCGTTGAGCCTCGGAGATGCGAACGGCGACGGAGCGCTCGATATCGCCCTCGAGCAGACCGGCGGCAACTGGGAGATCCAGCAAGTTGAATCCGCCAACTCGCCACCTCTTCCTCCCGGCAACCGTGTTCACGTCGATGACATGGCAGCAGACGCAGGTGATACTGGCGTTCCCTTCTCGGTCTACATCGACTGTGAACAGGATATTCAGGGCTGGACTCTGGTCCTCGAGTACGACCCTCTGGTCATGCAGATCTCCAACATCTCCTCCGATGGAACCGCAGTGGAGAGTTTGATCGAGTTCGAGTTGCCCAACGTCGACAACAACAATGGTGTTGCGATCGTTGCGGTGATCCTGGACCTGGCCCCACCGTTCGATGGCCAGGTGCTGGCCACCGGAAACAACCACGAGGTACAACGAGCCACCGTCAATATCGGCAGTTCCGCAGCCTCAGGGACTTACACCTTCGGTCCGGAAGATGGCCTGGCAGCCAACTCCTCCCAACCGACCGACAACATTTTCGTGGTCACCGGAATGTCGGTCAATCCTGAACTGATCGATGGAACACTGACGATAGGCGGCGGCACCTCCGGTAGTAACGATCCGAACAGCGACGACGTACCGGATGTAGATGAGAACGGTGGTGATGACGATCCACCAGCTGAAGAAGTCACTTTCTTGCGTGGAGACGTGAACGGAGACGGCAGTCTCGATATTACCGATGGAAACAGCCTTCAGTTGTGGCTGACCGGTGGCGGGACGATGCCGCCGTGTCTCGATGCTGCAGACGTCAACGACGACGGAATGGTGAACCTGTCAGATCCCATCGACCTTTTCGAGTTTCTTTACCAAGGATCCAATCCCCCACCCGCTCCTTATCCGGTTGCAGGTCCTGATCCGACCGCAGACGGACTGGACTGCGACGGATAACCAAACCCGTACACTCCAGCGGAGCCATCGCCCCTGAACCCGGCCGGGATCCTCGCCTCCCCCGCAACAAGAGGTCTCCCCCAATCCCCCCTGGATCCTGGCCGGGTCCCCCTTCTCTCCGACCGCCCCCATGCCACGCCTTGTCCCCAATTTCCCCACAGCGCAGGTCCGGGAGTCGCTGTTATCGGGCATCTCCGAACGGTCTTCTGAATGACCACAGGTTGGGTATTGATCCCCGAGCCACCCCTAGATATGGTACGCCCCACGCCTCCAGGAACGGCCACGCCGCCACCGGGGAGGTGGGCTCGAAGGGCTGCGCAGTGATTACCGAACCTCGCTTGTTCCGGGATCCCGCACCGGTTTCTTCGTCAATTTTTTCATTCGGTTTCATCGACTGGGTCTATCGCCGATGATGGGCGGTGACCACGCAAGGGGACTCGCGCGAACTTGGCGTGAGAATCTGGGGAATAGCGCCACTTCACTAGTTGAAGAAGGGGAAGTGGTCATTGAGTGGGGTATGCATCGAGCATACAGGATCGTCCGTCACCGTGTGTCATCAAACGCTCGGTGGTCAGACATGGTTAGGGAATGCGGCTGCGATCGCCCGGGTGGGAAACAGTTCTGCTCGAACGAACGAAGCCTGCGAGAGTGGATTCGAACTTCCCTGTGCCGGGTCGTGACCTGGCGCAGTCGAACCTCGGAGAACAACTCTCTCGTGGCGCGAACAGTCAGATCGAAAGTTTCGATCTTGAAGTCAGGTTCACGCGAATCGAGAGGGATTGCGGATTCGATTCTCACTGCACGGTCGGTGGGATGCGAAACCGCGGAATTCTTGGTTCCGAGCAGAACGAATCTGACTCACCTCGTCCGTCGTATTGTTTGCTTTCAATGGCGAACAGAACCGGACGAGGGGGGTGGGGTCGCTGCTTCGTCGTCGGAAGATTCGGTCTCTTCTCGACTATTTCCATCCTGTCTTTCCAACCTGCGCATCGATCTCATGAGGTCGGTCCTGTCACTGCTCGAAGCAGATAATGAACGGATACCTCAGCCAGAGTTCGAACGAGTCGAACTTGTGACTGCAGGGATCCAGGGGGAATGTGCGAGTCGCCCGGTCACCCGGGATGACTTTGTAGCAGAAATACTTCTCCTCGCGCGAGGGAAGTTCGGAGAGGACCAGCGTTGAAGATCGATCGCCGTTTCACCACAAAAGGAGATAGCCCCTATTCCAGTTTCCAGATGAGCAAGCGAGAGTCGGAAATCCGGAATCCCGATGGCACTGTTATTTTCCATCAGGAGAATATCGAGATCGCCGACAACTGGAGCCAGCTTGCCACCGATGTGATGGCCCAGAAGTACTTCCGCAAGGCTGGCGTTCCGCAACTGGATGAAAAGAAGATGCCTGTTCGAGACGACCAGGGGAACGTGCTTCTCGGCGGTGAAACCGATTGCAAGCAAATCTTCGATCGACTCGCCGGTTGCTGGACTCACTGGGGCTACGAAAACGGTTACTTCGATTCCTCCGATGACGCACGAGCATTTCATGACGAGGTGTGCTTCATGCTCGTAGGGCAGATGTGCGCACCCAATTCTCCACAGTGGTTCAACACCGGTTTGAACTGGGCATACGGCATCGAGGGTCCCCCTCAGGGCCACCACTACGTCGATCCAGTCACGGGAGCGCTGAAGCGTTGCACCAGCGCCTACGAGCGCCCCCAACCTCACGCATGTTTCATCCAGAGCGTCAAGGATGACCTGGTCGGAGAAGGCGGGATCATGGATCTGTGGACCAGAGAGGCGCGCCTCTTCAAGTACGGTTCGGGAACCGGTTCCAACTTCTCCTCGCTGCGTGGCAAGGGAGAACCCCTCTCAGGAGGCGGTCGCTCCTCCGGATTGATGTCTTTCCTGAAGATCGGCGATGCCGCAGCGGGGGCCATCAAATCGGGAGGGACCACACGCAGGGCGGCCAAGATGGTGTGTCTCGATCTCGACCATCCAGACATCGTGGACTTCGTCACCTGGAAGATGCGCGAGGAGCAGAAGGTCGCCGCGCTCGTGGCCGGATCGAAAATATGTGCCCTCAATCTCCAGGCCATCCTGGCGGCGTGTCACAACGGTGACGAATCAGCACGCGCGACCAATAGTGATCCCAAAAGCAATACCACCCTCGCCGCAGCAGTGGTCACCGCGCGCAATGCTGCAGTACCTGAACCGGCCATCCAGCGGATACTCCAACTGGCAGATCAGGGTGTTCTCGCCATCGAATTCGAGGAATTCGACATCGGTTGGGAAAGCGCTGCCTATCAAACGGTCGGCGGCCAGAACGCCAACAACAGTGTGCGTGTTCCCAATGCCTTCTTCGATGCCCTCAGCAACGGGGAGGACTGGAATCTGCTTGGCCGGACCGACGGAGAGGTGATCGGAAGCATCCCCGCCAAAGAGTTGTGGGACAAGATCGCCGAGTGCGCATGGTCCTGCGCCGACCCCGGGATTCAGTTCGATACCACCATCAACGAGTGGCATACCTGCCCAAACGATGGGCGCATCAATGCCTCGAACCCGTGCTCGGAGTACATGTTCCTCGACGATACCGCCTGCAACCTCGCCTCCTTGAACCTGGTCAAGTTCCTGGGAGAAGATGGCCAGTTCGATGTAGAAGCCTTCCGTCACGCGACACGGATCTGGACAGTCGTACTCGAGATCAGCGTACTGATGGCATCCTACCCGAGTGAAGAAATCGCCCGTCGCTCGTACGAGTACCGCACTCTGGGACTCGGGTACGCCAATCTGGGTACGGTTCTGATGCGCCTTGGAATCCCCTACGACAGCGAGGAAGGTCGTAGCATCTGCAGTTCTATCACCGCGATCATGACCGGGCAGTCGTATGCCACCAGCGCCGAAATGGCGAAGGAACTGTCACCGTTCCCGGGTTACTCACGCAACAAGGATGGGATGCTCAGGGTCATCCGAAATCACCGCAATGCAACATTCGATAGCGATGAATACGAAGGCCTCTCGGTGCTACCGACACCTCTGGATGCTGCTCATTGTCCCGATTACCTCGTCGATGCAGCACGAGATTGCTGGAACACCGCACTCGAATTGGGACAGGAATATGGTTACCGCAATGCACAGGTGACCGTCGTCGCTCCAACGGGCACCATTGGCCTCGTCATGGATTGTGACACCACCGGGATTGAACCCGATTTCGCACTCGTCAAGTTCAAGAAACTCGCCGGCGGTGGTTACTTCAAGATCATCAATCAGAGTCTCCCCCCGGCACTGGACAAACTGGGATACTCTCCGAAACAGATCGATGAGATCTCCAAGTATGCAGTCGGTCATGGCACCCTCAGAGGTTCCCCACAGATCGATCACTCTTCTCTTCGCAAGGTCGGATTCAACGACACTGCCATCGCAAAGATCGAATCCTCGCTCGAGAGTGCTTTCGATCTGCAATACGCCTTCAATGACTACTTGCTCGGCGAGGGTTTTGCCGAGAAGACACTCGGTCTTTCCGGAGACTCTCTAGCTCTGTGGGCGACGAGTCCCCTCAAGGCGCTCGGCTTCACCACCGAGCAAATCCAGCAGACCAATCGGTATGTTTGCGGCACGATGACGGTAGAAGGCTGCCCTCATCTCAAGGATGAGCACCTCCCCATCTTCGACTGCGCCAACCGCTGCGGTCGGATCGGCAAGCGTTTCATCAGACCGGAAGCTCATATTCTGATGATGGCGGCCGCACAGCCGTTCATCTCCGGAGCCATTTCCAAGACCATCAACATGCCGACCGAAACCACAATCGAGCAGGTCCGGGATTCCTATAACCTCGGCTGGCAATCGATGCTCAAGGCAGTTGCCCTCTACCGCGACGGAAGCAAATTGTCCCAGCCACTCTCCTCATGGGGAGAAGAAATCGATGAATCACAACTGCCCGATATCGCTCCGAATATGCCCGAGAAGGTAGAGAAGGTCATCTACCGCTACCTGGCACGTCGTCGCCGTCTCCCCCATCGCCGTGGTGGTTACACCCAGAAAGCGATTGTCGGGGGACACAAGATCTATCTCCGTACCGGCGAGTACGATGATGGCTCCATCGGTGAGATCTTCCTGGATATGCACAAGGAAGGCGCAGCATTCCGGAGCCTGATGAACAACTTTGCCATCTGTGTCTCCCTCGGGCTCCAACACGGAGTGCCGCTGGAGGAATACGTGGATGCATTCACCTTCACGCGATTCGAGCCGAATGGGATCGTCACGGGCAACAGGAGCATCAAGATGGCAACCAGCGTGATCGATTACATCTTTCGCGAGTTGGCGATCAATTACCTCGGCCGTTTCGATCTCGCCCAGGTGGAGGATGAAGATCTCCGCTCAAGTTCGATCGGAACCACCCCACCACCGGAATACACCGATGAGGAGGAGATCTCGGTCTCCAGCGACGACTCGCACGGTGCGTTACTCTCCGCGGGAATCGCGCAGTTCTCCCGAAGGCTCCCACCGGCGGATGTTTCCGCCGCGTTAGAGACCCTTTCCAGACGGGAGGTCTCACAAGCCAAGGGCTTTACGGGCGACCCCTGTCATGAATGTGGAGTTTTTACGATGGTGCGTAATGGTACCTGCTTGCGCTGTAACACCTGTGGAGCCACCAGCGGCTGCTCCTGATCAGGGTGAGGACCCTGGAGGAAACTGAGAGATCGCAGCCGCCATCTCTCAGTTTCTTCCGCTTCCAGGATAGAGCGAGTGCTTCAATCAGCTTGAAAAATATCTGTATGTTCACGGAGGTGTCTGATGTCAGTGAAGCCTGATCGCTGGATTCGCAGGATGGCCGTCGAGCATGGAATGATCGAACCTTTCTCGTCCGAACAGGTCAGAGAAGACGTCGACGAATCCGGTCACAAATACAGGGTGATCTCATATGGCATCTCATCCTACGGATACGACCTGCGTGTCGCAGATGAATTCAAGGTGTTCACCAACGTGCACGGATCCGTGGTGGATCCCAAGGCCTTCGATGAGCGCTCCTTTGTCGACATCAAGACCGACTGTTGCATCATCCCACCAAACTCTTTCGCTCTGGCTCGCAGTGTCGAGTACTTCCGGATCCCGAGAAATGTCATCACGATATGTCTCGGGAAGTCCACTTACGCTCGCTGTGGGATCATCGTCAACGTCACACCGTTCGAGCCGGAATGGGAAGGCCACGTCACCCTGGAGATCTCCAACACGACTCCCCTGCCAGCTCGTGTTTACGCAATGGAAGGATTGGCGCAGGTGTTGTTCTTCGAGAGCGATGAAGAGTGTGAGACCTCCTATCTGGATCGGGGTGGAAAATACCAGGGACAGCGGGGAATCAACCCTCCCCGGATGTAATCGGGACCGGTGGCGCAACGAGCACCCTGACCTTACGATCCGGTGGTCTCGGGTGTCTATCCTCCCGGGAAACCACATCGGGATGTGAGGGGTGCCTGTGATCGACAAATCAGGCGTGGATCCGAACGCGCGGGCAGATTCTCGCGCTCAGACCTGCGCCGCAGGCGAGATCCTGGTTCCCTCGTGCGAGTCTGCAGCCGAGTGCGACAAGATCCTCCAGACAGCCCTCGCAGGAACTCGAATCTCTACTGCCGATGCGCTGGCACTGGCTCTTCATGCCGATGAAGAAACTCTGTTTGCAACGGCAAACCAGATCCGTGAAAAGTTCCACCCGGATTCCATCGTCACCTACGTCGTTGACAGGAACATCAACTACAGCAATATCTGCACCTCCGTGTGTTCCTTCTGCGCTTTCTATCGCAAGCCAGGAGATTCGGAAGGATATCTGCTATCGCTCGATGAAATTCACGAAAAAGTGGACGAAACGATCGCACTGGGAGGAAGCGGAACCTTGATGCAAGGAGGTCTCCATCCGGACCTACCTCTCTCGTGGTACACCCAGATGCTGCGAAGCATCAAAGAACGACACCCCGACTTCTACCTGCACTGCTTCTCTCCAACCGAGATTCATGCATTCAAATCGGTTACTGGTCTCGATCTGGAACAGATTCTCTCGCAGTTGAAAGATGCCGGACTGGACTCGATTCCAGGAGGAGGGGGAGAGATCCTGGTCGATGCCATCCGCAAGAGAAGGCGCTCCTCGTGCAGCACAGATGAGTGGCTGGAAGTTTCCGCTACTGCCCATCGTCTCTCGATCCCGACCACGGCAACGATGATGATCGGCCTCGGTGAAGAAACCTGGATGCGAGCCGAGCACCTGCAGAGGATTCGCGACCTCCAGGATCAGACCGGAGGGTTCATATCCTTCATTCCCTGGACATTTCAGCCCGATAACACCGCGCTGGGCAGGAAGATCCCCAACAGGGTACCGCCACGGGAATACTCCCGCTGGCTCGCCGTTTCACGAATTTTTCTCGACAACATCGAAAATTTGCAGGTTTCCTGGCTCACCGTTGGACTGGAAGAAGGACGTCTGGGACTCCGACGTGGAGCCAACGATCTAGGATCAGTGATGATCGAGGAAAACGTCATCTCGGTGGCCGGAGCAGATCACAAGGCGACCGAGGTGATGTTGCGAGAGACGATCGAGCAGGCAGGCTTCCGCCCCGGGCTCAGAAATGCCGGGTATCGACGGTTACCGGATCGCCCGGTTCCCATCTCAACAGGGAAGGAAAGCGATTGAGCGGACCCGCAACGGACCCGACCAGGATTCGCGACGAGGTCACCAGCGCTACTGAGGCCCTCGTCAGTAATTGGGCCATCCCCGAAAACGTCCCGCAGGGAGTCTGCACCGCCATCGTTCCTGGAACCGAGTGCCTCGATGGAGCTCGTCTGCTGGCACGTACCCTTCATACCCTGGTGCTTCGCTCGCGGCCACGGACACTGGTGCTGGTAGCGGGAACCTCATGCAACACAACCCGGATCCGCGCCATCGGAAGCATCCTGACCACTCTCGGAGAAGTTGCCATCGATGAGCGGCTGGCTGCTCGAATCGCTTCGCTGTGGCCGGGAGATCTGGAGGTTGTGCCTGAAAATGAGAGTGAGGATCAGCTCCCATCCCTGCACCGGATCACTCCTCTGATGGCACAGGTTCTCATCCCTGGCTGCCGGATCGTTCCGCTGGAAGTCCCGAATCGACCTGATCGAGACTTCGATCCGATCCGGCTCGGACAGGAACTCGGCAGCGCATTGAAATCAGAAATCGGTTCCTGCTTGATCGCTGCCGGAATCCTCTCTCCCAGAAAAGACGGCCATCAGTCCTCAGATCTCCAGCAGGATGCTGCCATATTGAAACACGTTCTCGATCCTGAAGCGGTTGATCTGGCAGGTCTGGCCTCCGTTTCAGATCTGACGGACTGGTGTCCGCTGGTACTGGCAACCGCTCATGCCATCGAGCGTGGTCGCCATCGCGGACATCTACTGGAACATGGCGTCGTCGACTGCGGGCAACAGCGCTACGGTGCTGCAGCAGTGGTCCTGTAGGAGGCAAACGAGATGGGATCAATCGCGACGGGTGGAGGAGACAAGGGAGACACCGGGGTCCTGGGCCCAGGTCGATTCGACAAGTGCCATCCGCGAATCGAGGCCTATGGTTCGGTCGATGAACTGAACTCGGAAATCGGGGTTTGTCTCGCCAGCGGTGGCGACAACTCTGCGACGATCCCTCAACCCATCCGTGATCAACTCGATGAGATCCAGTCGCTGCTCTTCTCACTGGGAGCAGATCTGGCTCAACCAGGTTGTGGAATCGAGAAGGGCACGGAACTACGTGTTGGTGCCAAAGCCATCGACAAGCTCACTGGCTGGGTTCATCAATGGGAACAGGAACTACCGCCACTGAAAGAGTTCATCATTCCGGGTGGAAATGTAACCGCCGCTCGACTGCACCGGGCACGAACTACTTGCCGAAAAGCGGAGCGAAGGACGGTTGAGTTCTCAAGATCTTCAGGTGAGGGGCAGCAAGCCATCATTTTCCTCAACCGGCTCTCTGATCTGATTTTCCTGCAAGCCCGAGCAGCCAATCAAGCTGATGGCATTGCGGACATTCCCTGGAAACCGAATGAATAATCATTCCTCTTCAGCACTGACACCAAATTCCTGCAGCCAGTAATCGACCTGCTTCTTGCTCCTGGGAGCTGCCGGTTTGTCTGAGGCCTCCCGGGGCTTCGCTTTTCGGCCGCCCCCACCCTCGAGCACCAGTTTTCGGAATTCGCTGCAGGAAACCCACTCGAAGCCTGATCCCCCCAGACGCGATCCGATGTCAGATCGATCATCGGTAACGACACGAACAACACCCGCACCACCTTTTTCGCGCGCCAGAGCGAGAACACGATCATCGGCAACTTTCCCTCTCCTGGCGATGGAACTCTCTACCCCACTACGCTGTGGCATCGATGCACCTCCGTCATAAACAACTTCAAAGGTTTGATCGGAACCACGGAGGCGGGATAACTCATTTTCGAGCAACTGGCGTGCAGCTTCGAATCCACTCTCCTCCATTCTCTGGCGAAACTGAGGGTCAGAATGGATGAGATTGTTGCCATCAACGATCCAGTGCATCAAAGGCCCTCTAATCGAAGTCGAAAATTGAAGGTGGTTTCTTGTTCGGATCTTCCTCTGCCTTCTCGAGGCCCTTCTTGAACATATCGTCGAGGCGCTCCTCCTTACCCTCTTCGGCAGCTAACCCTTCCTCGAAGACCTTCTGAGCCTTGTCCGGTGCGGCGGTAGCATCCTTGACCGCATCCTCGAATGATCTGGTGTTTCCATCCGCATCCTTCGACACGCTGTGAAAGATCCTCCTGGCACGGGGATCGATGGTGAGGGCGGTCTTGCAGTCAGGACATTCAACCTCGAAGAGGCCACCGGGTCGGTTCGACATCGATCATGCCTTTCCATAGATGAGAGTAAGAACCTCGTTCCGGGTCGCAAGATTCTCTCGCATCACGCCTCGCATCGCAGAAGTCGTCATGAGGCTGCCCGGCTTCTTGACTCCTCGCATCGTCATGCATGTATGAGTTGCCTCGAGAACTACTGCCACACCTCTGGGCTCCAACTTGTAGCTGATGAGATCTGCGATCTGTGCAGTCAGCCTCTCCTGGATCTGGGGCCTTCTTGCGAAGTGCTCGACTACTCGCGCGAGTTTCGAAATTCCGACGATCTTGCCGTCAGGAAGATAGGCAACATGAGCCTTGCCGGTAAATGGCATCAGGTGATGCTCACACAGAGAGAAGAAAGGGATGTCCTTGAGCAAGACGATCTCGTCGTAATCCTCAAAAAAAACCGCGCTGAGGACCTCTGTACTGTCTTCGTGCATCCCGCCGAAGATCTCCTTGTACATCTTTGCAATCCGATGAGGTGTGGCCACCAACCCTTCACGGTGGGGATCTTCTCCCACTCCCTCGAGGATCATCCGCACACCCTCTTGAATCTTTGCATCGTCAATCTTGTCGGGAACGTCCATCGAATCACTCCCAACCGGGCTGTAGGTCAATCCGACCGGACAGAGAATAGAACGCGATGGGATTGTCCCAGACGATTGTTCGGATCACATCTTCGGAAAAACCTTCTCGTCTCATCCGCAATACTGTTCTGGGGACGCTCAAAGGATCGGATGGCCCCCAGTCACAGGATGAATTCACCATCATCCGTTCCGGTCCATGCTTCTCGAAGATGGCGGTAGCGCGTTCCGGACTCAGTTTGGTCACGGGATAAACGGTATGACCGCACCAGAATCCATTTTCAAGGCTCGCATCGATTGTTTCTTCGGTGTTGTGATCCATCAGAATTCTGGTTGGATCGAGCCCCATGTCCTGGATCACCTCAATGGTCCGGAGCGTACCTTCGAGTTTGTTGCGATGAGGTGTATGGATCATCACGGGCAGTCCGGCATTGAATGCCATCTCCATTTGCTTGCGCAGGATCACCTCTTCCTCATCGGTGTTGAGGTCGAATCCCAGTTCGCCGACGGCAACCACCGAGGGATGATCGAACCATTCCTCCATCTTGGTGAGAACCTCGTTGGCCAGATCGAGGTCATTGGCCTCACGAGGGTTCACTCCGATCGTACAATAATGTTTGATGCCATACTCGGCGGCTCTCTCCCGTTCAAAACCAGTGATGTGATCGAAGTAGTCGTAGAATGTACCGGCGTACTTCCGAGGTTCCCCGAGCCAGAATGACGGTTCGGTGATGGCAACGACGCCAGCCACAGCCATTCGCTCGTAATCATCCGTGATTCGAGAAATCATATGGCAGTGCGGGTCAAAGATCCTCATGGCAGGCGCCTTTCCCCCGGGTGCGTTCGAGCAACCCGGGACTGACCCTGCATGGTACCGGATGAGTTTGGCGATTGGGAAGCGTTCCACGGTGATCCGGGGCCGAGAATTCGGCCCCGGGGCGACCCGATCAGTCTGATATCGGCACCATCAGGAGTGTTGATTCTCCAGCCAGCGCTCTGCATCCATGGCCGCCATACAACCACTCCCGGCAGCGGTGACCGCCTGGCGGTAGGTAAAGTCCTGGACGTCCCCACAGGCGAATATTCCCTCGACGCTGGTCTTCACCGCATCGTGAGTCTTGATGTAACCATTCTCGTGAAGATCAAGTTTTCCCTCGAACAGCTGGGTATTTGGAATATGCCCTATCGCCACGAACAGACCGGAGAGCGCCAGGGTACTCTTCTCATTAGATTTCAGGTTCTCTACCTCGACCCCACTGACCTTGTCGTCCTTCTCGAGTACCTCGGTGATTGCCGAATCCCACATGAACTCGATCTTCGGATTGTCGAATGCTTTCTTCTGCATGATCTTGGAAGCACGAAGAGTGTCTCTGCGGTGAATTACGGTCACCTTGTCGGCGAACCTGGTCAGGAAAGTCGCCTCCTCCATCGCGGAGTCACCACCTCCGACGATGGCGATCTCCTGGCCACGGAAGAAGAAACCGTCACAGGTGGCACAGGTGCTGACCCCGTGTCCCATCAGACGACTTTCTGCTTCAAGTCCGAGCAACTTTGCACTGGCACCTGTCGAGATGATGACGGTCTTGGCCTCGACCTCCTGCGAAGTGCTCTTCACCTTGTAGGGATGGCTCGAAAAATCGACTTCGACTACATCCTCGAAGACTACCTCGGCACCGAATCTCTCCGCTTGCTTCCTGAAGGACTCCATCAGGTCCGGCCCCATGACCCCTTCGGGAAATCCCGGATAGTTCTCGACATCGGTTGTAAGCATCAACTGACCACCGCTGAGCGAACCGGCAAAGACCAGCGGATCGAGTTGTGCCCTGCTGGTATAGAGGGCAGCGGTGTATCCTGCAGGTCCCGATCCAATGATCACAACTTCCCGAACCATCGATCTTCCCCATTTCGGTACTACTTGCAGCCACTGCGGTGCCCGGGCAGTTCAGTGACGGATCCAAATCCACGGCCAAACCGGGGCGCGCGCGATTATCGCCTGAATCGATGCCAATTTCCTCGCATCCGGTCACAATTTTGGTGTTTCAAACAGCAACCGGTCGAGAGGTTTCGGGGTTGGATACACGTGCAGTCGGGTTTTTGAAGGAAACTGGTTCGTCGCCCGCGTCCGTCACGGCACCGGCAATCAGAAGGGATCATGGGCCACTTGCTTTTTACGAAGCCCTTCGTAGAATGTGGATCTCTACTTCGACAGGAGCTGCATCGAACCGGTCGCAAGTCGCCTCGACGACACGAGCACAACAGCAACATCGTCGAGGCTCTGGGAGTCGTATTCCCGGGAGGACCCGGGAGTTAGATCATGTTGGAAAACATTCGACTTGAAATGCCATAGAGATTCTCGTTACTTGAGAGGCGTCCCTGAGGGATGCTGGTCTGCTACCGCCGGAGGCCGTGTGATTTTCACAAGGAGAAACCAATGAAAGATATTTCGCTGAACAGATCGCTTCTTCCCGTGGCAACGATTCTGGCTCTCGGGTGCTTGTGCTTCAACACGCAGGCACTTTCACAGGTCGACGAAGCGGATCCAGCAACCGAGATTGAATCGGAATCGAAAATCGGTCCCATTCCTACGATCGACCTCGGTGATGAGGCCCTAAACGCGGACTACACCAGATTCCTGGCCTTGCTCGAGGAAAAGGAATATGCCCGCGCCTTCTCGGTGATCAAGCGAATCAAGGGCAAGGTGCGCAAGCCAGCTGAAAACATCGCCGAGGCGATTGAGCGATGCATGAAGGAAGCAGAGGCGGGGGTGGTCCTGGAGAAGGCCCGCAAGTACGCCGACAAGGACAAGATGAAACAAGCGCTCGCCGTCATCGAGAAGGAAGACCCCAGTGGAGATGCCTTCGATGGTAGTTTCACCGGCGAAGAATTGTCTCAATTGCGTGAAGAAGCCTTCGATGCCGTGTTCCTGGTTCTTGCCGACTACGAAAAAAAAGGCGAGATCCGGACCAGACAGGCTGATGACGAGGAAGAAGGAGACAACGAGGGTGAGGGCCAAGGTCGTGGCCGTGGCGGACCCGGCGGCCCAAGAGGCCCTGGCAACTCAAAGATCATCGGCGGTAGTCCCGAGGACGGTGATGTCCGCACCGGCAAGTACGCCATGCACTGGCAAACCGGTGATGAAATGAGTTTCCTCGACCTCGGCAAGATCGATGAAGAGATCGATCTGACCGAGTTTCGTTACCTGCGAATCTCTCTGCGTTGTGAGGATCCCCGTGCCAAACCCCAGGTGAGGCTTCTGTTCGACGTTAATGGCGGCCAACCACGACTTGGACGCGGGTACGGAAGACGCGGAGCGGCGAGCGCGTTCCAGAGGGAAGGTTTCCAGACCGCCGTGGAAGCGCAATTCCGCTGGCGGGATTTCCGCATCGATCTCAAAAAATTCTCCAGCAAAGGAGAGGTCGAGTGGGACATGGTCGAGGTTCTGCGCCTGATTCACACCAGTCGCCAGGATACTCTCATCATGATCGATGATGTGCGCCTGGAGAGACCCTAGTTTCCCCTTGTTCAGATTCGAGAGATGGCGATGATCTGATCTCGAAGGGGGGGGGATTGTCTTCATCGGCTGTCGGCCTTAATTCCCTCCAGTACCGGGGACCCGATTTCCTGTTGAGACAGCAACCGGCTCTGCTTCAATTTGTCTTGCTACTGCAACTCTTATTCTTCAGCGTTGCTCTTGCTGGACAAGTTCCCCCCGATGGATCCGAACACGATCCTTTCGGTCGTTCTCTCTCCGATTCATCGATCGATTCAGATATCCCTTCCGGAACGCCCAGTTCGCTGACCCTCGATCGCAGTGGCCGCGTGACCTTGATCGGTCCCGACATGGTCCCCCACCTGATTCTGACCCCCAGGATCCGTTTTCAGGTTCGGGCGGGGTCAGGACCAGAAGATGGATCGAGCCGTGTCAATTTCCAGGGCAGCGATCTTCTGATCGAGGGCAGCGCTCTCGAGAGCAATCACTTCCGGTTCCGCGCCGACCTCGATGGACTTCGTTCTCCCGGCACCTTCTCCGAGGCATGGATCGATCGCAGAGTCGGTACCGGACTCCATATCACCACCGGCCGGATTCCGAACGCCCTGGGGCTACAGGGTGGAATCCCGCCGGAGGATCGGCTCACCATCTCTCCTGGAGTCCTCGACTGGATCGATGGGGGGTCGAGTTGGGCGCTTCGTGCCGGAGGACTGTGGCTCGATGACGCCATCAGTGCCGATATTCAAGCACGTCTGGGAGGCGCGGCGGATCTCCGGGGCGAGTTCTTCGGCGGCCAGGGATTGGCCGGAAGACTCTCTATCCAACCCTTCGCTCCACTGCTGTTTGGCGGACCCGGTGCCGTCGATTCCAGCCACAGTGCTTTTTCCATGTTCATCTCCGGTCGCTGGGATCACGATCTTGACGGTCACTTTCAGATCGAATCACCGGGTGAGTCGACCATCTATCGGACCCGCAACCTCCAGATGGAAGCGGCCCGGTGGGTCCGTGCCGGCTGGCGCTGGCCTGTGCTCGACTGGCTGCACCTGGAGAACGAGTGGAGCCGAGCCGGATTCTTCGGCGTCGAGACCAACGGCTCTACCACCGACTTTCCTGGAGAACTCGACGGTTGGCAACTGGGAATCCGATTGCTGCCCTTCTCGGACGAATCCCTGGCGATACGTTCGGGACCCGATCTCCCTCCCAGGATCTTCGACGCATCCTCCCCTCACGACCGCAAGGATCTCGAAGTACTCGTTCGCTATGAAAAAGCCGATCTGGGTGATGAAATGCAGCAGCAATCGCTTCTCGAGCAGGGAACGGATGCAGGTGGGGTCGAGGTTTTTCGGCTCGGGATCTGTGCTCGGCCCTCTCCCTGGTTTCGATGGCTCCTGGAGGGCACCCGCACCTGCACAAAGGGGGGTACTTCTTCCTTTGAAGGCGACGAGGTGACCAGTATCCGGCTCATGTTCGAATTCGGCGGGTAACCCCCCCCGGGATTCCTTTCCGGAAGATAGTCCCTCAACCGGGCCATCAGTTCACCCCATCGAGCTGTCTGGTTTGCGCCTGGAGCCATCCCCGTCGTAATCTTCTCAGAGTCCCTGGTGGGCCTCTGTTACCAGATACCAGCCCGGCGGCTTCCCTTCGAAGGAGAGAATCCAAGATGAATCCGAGCCACGATCCCCACATCCGCCAGCAGGGTTTCACACTTCTGGAGGTGATGATTGCCATGGCTCTGATGGGACTGGTGAGCCTCGGTGCATCGTTACTGCTGTTACCGGTACTCGAGGAGCAGAATAACTCCCGGGAAGTAACCCGTGCCACCGGATATGCCCGTGCTGTGCTGGAGGAACTCTATTCTCGGACACTCGAGGATCTCACCAACGATTCCACCGGATACCTGCTCGAAGAGAACTGGCCCAAGAAGGGCAATCAGATCTTTGATGAAGAGCCAACTCTTGAAGAACTCGCCGACCTTTCCATCCCCACCATCGATGTAGAAGTGAGTGATCTCGACGCAGATCCATTGGAGATCCTCGTCACAGTTTCCTGGCAAGGTCGAGATTATAGCGACCTCACCGAACAACAATTCTGGGTGGTACGAACCCGCTAGGAGTCTTCATGGAGAAGATCCATCCCTGCAAGGATCAGGGATCGACCCTGCTCGAGATACTCATCGCGACCATCGTTTTTGTGATCGTCATATCTCTGAGTCTCGCTGTGGCTGCTTTCTTCTCACGTTTCGGAGGAGAAGCTGACGCAGACTCCTCCGCTCAACTCGATGCCCATCGTGCCTTTTCTCGAATCGAGTCGGTGCTGAGGCAAGGCTGGTCTGATCCGACGATCCTCGACGATGGCGATGCTCTGCAGGTCGAGGTCCTCGGATACTCCTGGAATGACCAAACAACACAGTGGGATCGAATCGACCCCGCAACATGGCGCCGGGAGTACGACCTCAGTGTTGGAGAGTACTTCTTCGTCGACAGTTCCGGTGTCGAGATCCCCGTGGCAAACTGTACCGTCCGCTGGGAGCGACTCTCGACCGACCCGACAACCGAGGAGTACCACTTCGGAGACGTCAGTTGCTCCATCTGGGATGAATTTGGGAATTCCTCTTCATGGCTTCTGGCGGTCGCAATCGGTACCCATCAACTCGATGAGTCCGGGTCCGAGAGGCTTCCAGGCCTCTCCTTCGACGACCAGGGCCAGGCGATCGTCGTCACACTGAATCTGCAGAGAAACCCCGATGAGATCCCCTACTCGATACGAAGTCGTGTCAAACGAAGAAACTACCTGGCCCAAGCCCAGTGAAGATAACTTCCATCCCATGAAAACAGCAAAACTGAATCTACCTTCGAACCCACTTACAGGAGTCACCGCCATGAACAACAACAGACTTGTCGACAACCAGATTCACACGATGAATCAGCGAGGAACCGCTCTTTTCGTCACCATCTTCATGACCCTGGTCCTCGGATTGATTTCGGCGGCCACCGTCGCGACTACTCTGACCCGCAGCAAGGACTCCCGATTCCAACTCGATAGGCTACAGGCAAGAACTCTTGCCGAAGCGATCCTCGATGCTGCTCAGAAACAGATCCTGGTCCGGACGGCTAACTTTGACGACCCATTCGCAACTTCCACCATCGCCTCAGGAACCGTGGAAATTGGCGGTACCACTTATTCCTGGAATGGCGAAGATCTCACTCCTTCTGTCTATCCGGGGAATCTGGATGAAAATGGTTGGAGAACGATCGAGGTACTCTATGACTCCACCGATACTGGGGGTCCGACTCAATCCATCTACACAAAGGTCATCCAACTCTACCCAGGAATCTCTCAGACCTCAGGAATTGAGATTGGTATCGCCAAGAGCCAACTGAAACGGACCATCGAGGTGCAACGCAACCCGCTCTTCGACTTTGCCATCTTCTACGATGATGATCTTGAACTGTTGCCTGGACCGAGCATGACCTTCGCAGGAAAAGTCCACGCCAACGGAGACATCTATGTCGGCGTTGGAGGTAGTAAGACCCTGACCATCGATTCCGACTACTTTCGTTGCACCGGAGAGATCTACCGTGAGCGCAAGAACAATGGTTCCACCACTGGCGGTTACGTCAGGATCAAGAACGCAGATGGCGACTTCCGTAGCCTCGATAACGATGAAGACTTCGAGGCCTGGGCCGATCCCCAGGACTGGGTCGATTTCGCCAATG
>CAWLAN010000050.1:0-18680 GCA_963854815.1 Planctomycetes bacterium UBA1146 | reverse complement strand
TGGCGCTGCTGGCCACTGTGTTGCTGGGTACCGTCGTCGAGGGACAGGGACGTCCCACGTCAGGACGAAGATCCGGCAAGGACAGGATCTCCCCGGAGGTGAAGCATGCCGCGCGCTCCATCACCGCGCGCGAATGTCTCGAACATGTCATCTGGCTTGCGGATGATCTGAGGGAAGGTCGATTGGCCGGAAGTCGCGGTTCGCGCGACGCAGCGGATTACATCAAGAAATCGTTTGATCAGAACGGACTGCTTCCCGGAGGCGATGACGGAACATGGTTCCAGAACTTCGCAATTCCGGGGCGAACCGGGATCCGGGGTCCAGTGGAGTCAGCCAACAGGGTCCGGTTCCTGGTCTCCGAGATTGCTGTCGGTGTGCTGTCGTTACAGTTTGGTGACGAATTCCTGCCACACCCTCGATCACCGGATGCCGATTTGTCAGCGATGTGTGCCTATCTGCTCGAGCCGTTGCAGACGCCAGAGCAAGTGGAGCGAGATCCGATCAAGGATCACATCGCGGTGTTGCCGATCGATGAGCCCCTCTCCGAAGAGGTGCTCGAGGCGACCTGTGCCGATATCGTCGAGCGAGGAGGAGTGGCGCTGTTTCTGGTCGGGAAAGCCAGTCGGCCCGGTCCCTCGGAGGTCTGGCCGCCCCCGGGGACTCGAGGCCAATCCGCAGAAGAACGCCAACTTCATGCTCAGCAACTGCTCCCGATTCCCGTGGTGCGAATCCATGGCAGTGGAACCCAGAAGCTGTGGAAAATTTCCGGGCGTCCCGCGCGTTCCTGGAAGCGGCAATCGACAAATGACGGTACCGTGCGAATGGGACGACCGTACGTACGCCTGGAGGTGAGCCGAAACGGAAGGGATCTGAGCCTGGGTCGAAACGTGGTCGGGCGTTTGCTGGGGGCAGATCCGATACTCCGTGATGAATTTGTCGTCATCGGAGCCCACTATGACCATCTCGGTAGGGGACTGATGTCTGGGCGATATCCGGAGGGCAGCAAGGGTGAAATCCACAACGGTGCTGACGACAACGCTTCAGGGGTGGCAGCACTGCTGGAACTGGCAGAGGCCTACGCTCTCAATCGGCTTCGTCCCAAGAGAACCCTGATCTTCGTCGCCTTCGATGCCGAGGAGTTGGGGTTGCATGGTTCCAACTTTTTCGTGGCGGAGGGTGGATATCCAATCGAGTCGATTCGTGGGATGGTCAACATGGACATGATCTCTCGAAATAACCCCGATGTGGTCAAAGTAGGTCGGCGAGCTTCCGACGAATATCTTGGCGGTGTCATAGAACAGATGGCCAAGATCCTGAGGCTGACGATTGACGAGACCGGGATGGATGAATTCCTGGATCGGTCCGACCAGGCTCCTTTCCTCAGTGCCGACATCCCTGCGGTGTTCTTCTTCGGAGGAATGCATGGTGATTATCACTCACCTACTGATGACGTGGAATATTTGATGCCCGTCAAGATGGAGAATATCGGGCGCCTTGCCTTTCTGACTTCCTGGGGTCTTCTGCAACAGGTGATCGAACCGGGCCGGGATGAACCCGGGGAATCGGATTGAATCTGTTCAGTCTGTCCGGGGTTCTATAGGGAGAAATAGGTGGTGAAGATGTTTCCTCTGCGCACCTCAATCCCTGTCCTTGTTTTCTTGTGCCTTTCCACCTGGGTTTCTGTTCCAGTTCTTGCCCAGGGGGGTTCTTCAGCGGTTGCTGAGCGGGTGTGGGACATCATCAAGGGTCACGATGACGATGGAGACGGCATCGTCACTCGCGACGAGTTCGATCGAGATTCCCGCGCCTTCGCCAGTTACGACCTCGACCGTGACGGCCGTTTGACAGCTGAGGAGATCCAGCGCTGGGCATCGACGCGCTCGAGCGGTCGGGCCTCGAGAGGTGAAGGTGGGGGTGCACGAGGCGATGGCCAGAGAGGTGGTTTCGGCGGCAATCGTCGGCGAGGACCAGGTCGCTTGATCGGAGCACTCGGTGATCTGGATGCCGATGGTGTCGTTACCAGCGCCGAATGGGAAAGTGCGCTCGATGGAATGAGCGAGCAGGGCAGGATCCCTGTCGAGGTTTTCGCATCCAAACTGGAGGAAAAAGGACTTGGCCGGATGATGGCGTTTCTCCTCGATCGAATCGACCCGGATGGGACCGGATTCATCGATCGAGAGAGTGTCGAGATGATGTTCACACGCGCCGATTCGGACGGGGATGGTCGTGTCGAGGCCATCTCTACCGATGGTGGAAGAAACCGTCCTGGGAATCCTGGTGGGGGGGCTTCCGGACGGGGAACTGCCGATGCGCGTCGCGGTGGGCCTGCTCCTTCGGTTGGAGAAGTCGCTCCGGACTTCACGCTGCCACTGGCTGAAGATTCACAGAAGTCCGTTCAACTATCCAGTTTCGCCGGTAAGAAACCCGTTGCGCTCATCTTCGGCAGTTACACCTGACCACCCTTCCGCAGATCAGCCGGTCGGCTGACAGAAATTCATGAGCGTTTCTCCGGGGACGTAGAGTTTTTCCTGGTGTACATCCGCGAAGCGCATGCGCTCGACAGTCCCGTTCCCAATCTACAGGGACCACTGCTCGAGGATCCCATCAGTTTCAGCGAACGCAGTGGTGTCGCGACCCGCTGCACGGCGGATCTGCATCTGCCGATGCCGGCACTGGTCGATGGAATGGACGATGCCGTGAATCGGGCCTACCAGGGGCACCCCGATCGTCTCTATCTCGTCGGTAGGGACGGAAAGATCAGCTATGCCGGTGCACGAGGTCCCCGAGGTCTCGATCCGGATGCTCTCGAGGACGCGATCGAGCGCGAACTCAGTGAATCGGTTGCCGTACCTCGACGCGCCCGGCTCTGAAGTTCAACATCATTCGTCGGCATCCTGTCCTGAAGATGAACCGCTTCGGATCGCCTCGATGATGTCGGCGTTGGCCAGAGTGGTGACATCTCCCAGTTTTCTCTGTTCCGAGATGTCCTTCAGTAACCTGCGCATGATCTTGCCAGAACGGGTCTTCGGCAGATCAGGAGTGAAGACGATGCTCGATGGCTTGGCGATGGCGCCGATCTTGTTGGCAACGTGCTTGCGGAGTTCCACGATCAGGTCGTCATGGCCCACTACATCGGCGCGAAGTACCACGAAGGCAGCGATCGCCTGTCCGGTTCTCTCGTCGGACCTTCCCACCACAGCTGCTTCAGCAACTCCCTCGTGATCGACCAGCGCGCTCTCCACCTCGGTGGTCGAGATGTTGTGTCCAGAAACCAGCATCACATCGTCGACACGGCCGAGCAGCCATAGATATCCATCATCGTCGATCTTGCAGCCATCTCCTGGGAAATAGAGACCGTCGAATTGGCTCCAGTAGACTTCCTGATAGCGCTCGGGATCCCGGTAGATACCTCTGAGCATCGACGGCCAGGGCGAACGGATGACGAGCAAACCACCATGGCCACGTTCAACTTCATTTCCCTCGTTATCGACCACCACGGCATCGATGCCCGGGAAGGAAGTACAGGCAGAACCGGGCCTTGTGGTGGTCACACCCGGTAATGGGGTGATCATGATGCAGCCGGTTTCGGTCTGCCACCAGGTGTCGACGATGGGACAGCGTTCGCCTCCGATGTGTTCGTGATACCACATCCATGCCTCTGGATTGATCGGTTCACCAACCGAGCCCAGTAACCGAAGACTGCTCAGATCACAGGCGGCGGGCAGTTGTTCTCCCCACTTCATGAAGGTTCGGATGGCCGTCGGTGCGGTGTACAGGATCGTGACCGAGTATTTTTCGATCAACTTCCACCAGCGATCCTGTTCCGGATGGTCAGGGGTCCCCTCGTAGATGAGGCTAGTGGCGCCGTTGGCCAGCGGCCCGTAAACGATATAGGAGTGGCCCGTGACCCAACCACAGTCGGCGGTACACCAGTAAAGATCGTCGTCCTGAATGTCGAAGACGTAGCGAAAAGTGGCGCTGACTCCTGTCATGTAGCCACCACAGGTGTGGACGATTCCCTTCGGTTTTCCGGTGCTGCCCGAGGTGTAGAGGATGTAGAGCAAATCCTCTGCATCCATCTCCTCGGCATCGCACTGATCGGACTGTCCTGGAACCACGTCGTGCCACCAGTGATCTCTGCCTTGGTGCCAGTCCACCTCGTTTTCGCAGCGTTTCAGGACCAGGACGTGCTTGACCGTTTGCTGTCCTACCAGCGAATCATCGACATTCTTCTTGAGCTCAATGACACTGCCTCGACGCCAGGAGCCATCCTGAGTGATGACCGCCGTACAGGAAGCGTCGTCGATGCGCTCGCGCAGGCTTTCAGCGCTGAAGCCTCCGAACACCACCGAGTGGGCGGCTCCGATGCGAGCACATGCGAGCATCGCGACGACGATCTCTGGCACCATTCCCATGTAGATGGCGACGGTATCGCCCTTGGTGACCCCCAGTTCTCTGAGCGCATTGGAGGTGCGACACACCTCTGCCAGAAGTTGTGCGTAGGTGAGGCTTTTCGAATCGCCGGGCTCTCCCTCCCAGTGGAAGGCGATCCGGTCCGGGGTCGTCTCGACATGACGGTCGAGACACGATTCGGTGACGTTCAGTTTCCCTCCGACGAACCAGCGATATATCGGTGCCTCGGAGTCATCGAGGACCTGCTTCCAGGGAGTCTTCCAGGACAGTTTCTGTGCTTCTGCGGCCCAGAATGCATGTGGATCTGCAGCGGCAGAAGCGTAGATCTCTGGTTGTGCGTTGGCGCTACGGGCGAGTTTTTCGGGGGGAGGGAAGGAGCGTTCCTCCTGAAACAGGTTTTCGATGGTCTCGGACATGAGGAATCTCCTCCTTCGGTGCCCTATCAGGGGTGAGTGGCGAGGATAACGAGACCACCCGGAAGGATCGAGGGGGTTCGTGACCAACTGCTCAGATGCTGCTAGTATCACACCGGAGGCTAATTGGACCCATCTTCTTGTCATCTTGATCTCGAGAGAGAGGTACCGATGGGTCGCGTCCACCGACGAGCCCGACCCGCCATCGTCCTCCTGCCGATGGCCACCGCGCTCTTGCTCTGTACGGCTCTGACGGTCGTATCGGCTGCCTTGGTCTCCATCCCCCTCCGGGCGGCTGAGCCCGAAACGACAGCCGCGGCCAGTCCTCTCCCTGTGGCCAAGGAATTCATCAAAGGCGGTACCGCACGTGGAGTTTACATCCCTCATGGTGGTTGGGCGCCAAAGGGCGATGTCTTCGTCGGACAGGGTCGCAACAAGAGTGCACTGGCCGATCACACCATCGGGATGGGGAACTTCGACATCGAGGTCAAGTTGGCGTTGCACAAGGTCGGTGCCAACTATGCCGCGATTCAGTTCGGTGACGGGAGATTGATCCTGGGTGGGGATGGCGGCAGCATCATCTTCCTGGGTTATCCAAAAAAGAATCATCGGGTGGTGATCTGTCCTCTTTCCGACCATGTTGAAAAAGACAAACCGGTCATGGTCAGGATCAGGCGTCGTGGTAGTTCGTTACTGATGTTCGTCAATGGCAGACGGATTCATGCCGAACAGGGGATCGGCGGAGAAATTGGTGAGTTCGGCATCGTTGCCGGAGATGGCCCGGTCGATGTTCACCTGTTCAGGGCCACCGGAAACCTCACCTCGACTGGACGCAAGCAACGGATCAACCAGGAGGCCTTGAAAACCCTCGATCGAGACGAGCGCATCACTCGCAGCATCGAGGGGGGGATCGATTTCCTGCTGGCAGAGGCGCAGCGGGATCCGGCCGGGATTCTGCGTAGCCATTTCGAAGCGACCCTCGGTGCCCGGGCTCTGGAAGCCTACGCTCTGATCGTCGCGGGGATCGATGTTGGGCACCCTGTGGTGCGCAGTCATCTTCAAGCCTGTTCCGAGGGGATGCCCAATCACAAGCGCATATACGATATCTCCTGCTGGGTATTTGCACTCGATGCGGCGATCTCACAGGCGGAGCAGGATGCTTTCCTGATGGAACCGGACATCGGTGATATGCAACTGTTGCGCGTCGCCCGTGACCACCGTCGTGATCTCGACAAGGCTGCAGAGATCCTCGTTGCTGGCCACAACGATACGGGGGGGTGGCGATACCACCAGTCTGCCAGGGATGCGGACACCTCGGTGACCCAGTTTGCGGCGCTGGCGATGGGAGTCATCGGTAGGCGAAAGATCGAGGTCCCTGATGATACCTGGCAAAAACTTGCCCAATATTGCTTCTCCAGGCAGCAGGTGGACGGTGGGGTGGTCAAACCAGGCATCAAACTGGCTCCCGAACCGATCACTCGAGGTCGCGATCGAAGCCGAAGTCGCAATCGAACTGGAACTTCTGTCGAGGAGAATTTCGACATTCCAGATCCGCTGACCGGTCCCGAGATGGCATCGGCAAAGAAGCGTGGATTCCATTACATCGATAAGAATCCCAAGGGTGCCAGCTGGAACATGACCTGTGCCGGGGTTTCCTCGCTGCTCATCGTCTATGAGTTTGGCGGCTCGAGTCTGACATCCGAGTTGAGAACGCAGATCCGTACTTCGATTCGCGATGGATGCGCCTGGATGGAGCACGACTGGAAGCCCCACAAGACCTACTATGGCATGTACAGCCTCGAGAAGGTTGGCGATCTGGGCAAGATCACCCATTTCGGTAAACATGACTGGTACCGCGATTTGAGCGACCTGCTGCTCGATACGCAGCAAGCCGAAGGTTCCTGGGCGATGGGCAAGGTGGGGTGGGATACGGATCGTATGAATACGGCATTTGCTCTGCTGATCCTGAAGCGCGCCAGTGCCCTGCTGACCCGCGGACCGCGTGAAGTGGTCATCTTTACCGGCGGAGGAGACTCTTCCGAAGACGATGACTCTGATGACTGGGTGGTGATTCCGAGGACCGGAGATTCGATTCATCTACCGAGTTTGGTTCGAACGTTACGATTGCGTCCGCATCCAAAGATGCTGAGTTTGCTCGAGGAGGCGGTCGCGGGGTTACCGACCTGGAAACGCCCATCCGTGGTGCCGTTCCTGGCTCTGATTCGTGAGCGCGCGATCAGTCGAGGAGTACGCAGGGTGCTCGAGCGCTGCGAACAACATGTGCGCCCGCTCGGATTCGAAGGCCCAGACGAGATGGAGGGCTGGTATCGAACCTGGCGACGTGCCCGCCAGATCGGTGAAGAGAATCTACCCGAGGCTGCAGATGAGTTGATCGGAATTGCCCACGCTGCCGCCGGGGACCCGGTACTGAGAGAGACCGCCTTGCGCGCTGCTCTGCAGCTGGGGCTTCAGAAATCCGCCCTCCTGTTGGTCGAGGATCTGGACTCCCCACACCGAGAACTACGGGTGCTGGCCTACCAGGGGATTCGGTCCCTGTTTCCCGATGCGCCTCCGGTCTTCGACCCCGACCTGGATGCGCCCGAACTCCAGAATCAGATCCGTTCCATCACGAGCTGGGTCGAGAAGAGACTCTGACTCCGAGTGTCTCGATCGTGATTCCAGTGCCAATGATGTCTTCGGAGTTGCTCGATGCGCGCATTTTTGCCAGTTACCATCCAGTTTTGAGGATCGTTTTCCGCTCGGACCTGCGCCAGGAGGGGGTGGAGAACCAGATCCGGGGGAGTCAGGAAAGGGGCCAGCATGCCCACCCAGGAGACCCGACAGGGAATCGAGTATCGCGTCAAGAATCTTGATCTGGCGAAATTCGGTCGTCAGGAGATCTTGCTCGCCGAGGAGGAGATGCCCGGCCTGATGGCGCTGCGACGGGAGTACAGAGGCAAGAGCCCACTGGCTGGAGCGAGAATCTCGGGCTCGCTGCACATGACGATCCAGACTGCGGTTCTCATCGAGACTCTTGTAGATCTGGGAGCAGAAGTTCGCTGGGCATCGTGCAACATCTTCTCGACCCAGGATCATGCAGCAGCAGCCGCGGTCGTTGGTCCCGATGGAACCGTCGATGAACCCAAAGGTGTTCCGGTCTTCGCCTGGATGGGCGAGACCCTCGAGGAGTACTGGGAATGTACCGTTGCTGCCCTGACCTGGCCCGATGGACCGCCCAACATGATTCTCGATGATGGGGGCGACGCGACGATGCTGGTTCTCAAGGGCCATGAGTTCGAATGCGCCGGAGCCATCCCGGATTTCCAGGATGGAGATCCGGAAGAGTGGCGCTACGTGCTCGATTTGATGAAAAAGAGCCTCGTCGAGACACCCGGAAAATGGACCGCCATCGCGGACTCGATCCAGGGTGTTACTGAAGAAACGACCACCGGAGTGCATCGCCTTTACCAGCTACAGGAAGCCGGCGGCCTGCTGTTTCCGGCGATGAACGTCAACGATTCCGTCACCAAGAGCAAATTCGACAACCTCTATGGTTGCCGCCATTCGCTCATCGATGGCCTGTGCCGGGCGACGGATGTGATGATCAGCGGCAAGGTATGTGTGGTGCTCGGATATGGCGACGTGGGCAAGGGCTGTGCCCAGGCGCTTCGTGGACAAGGAGCCAGGGTCGTCGTCAGCGAGATCGATCCGATCTGTGCTCTTCAGGCGGTGATGGAAGGCTACCAGGTGATCCGTCTCGATGATGTGGTGGCAGATGGTGACATATTTGTCACAACCACGGGCAACCGTGACATCATCCTTGTGTCCGATATGCAGAAGATGAAAAACAATGCCATCGTCTCCAATATCGGACACTTCGATAACGAGATTGACATGGCTGGTCTTGCTTCGTTTCCGGGGATCAGTTGTGAGAATCTCAAGAATCCTGATGACCATCAGAATCAGGTCGATCTATGGACCTTCCCCGATGGACATTCCATCATCGTTCTTGCCGAGGGAAGACTGATGAATCTCGGATGTGCAACTGGCCATCCATCTTTCGTGATGAGTGCGTCCTTCACCAACCAGGTGATGGCGCAGATTGAACTGTTCCAGAATAGTTCGAACTACCAGAACCAGGTCTATGTGCTGCCCAAGGTTCTCGATGAGAAAGTGGCCAGACTTCATCTCGGAAAACTCGGGGTAACACTGACCGAACTCACCGATGTTCAATCAAAGTATCTGGGGATTCCGAAGCAAGGTCCGTACAAGGCGGATCACTACCGGTACTGATCGATTGCGGCGTTGTTGCCCGATCACAAGATCCAGCTAGATCACCGCAACCAGGGTGGTGAGGCTTCCGGATCGATTCCGTGCCGTTCGATGGCTGACTGTACCACCTCAGGAGCGATCGCGTCATTTCTCGCCAGCGCAGCCAGAGCGGCGATTTCGATGAATGCCTGATCGGTCTCGAAAAAACCCCGCAGTTGTTCGCGTGTGTCCGATCGGCCAAACCCGTCGGTTCCGAGACTGGTCCAGGGCGCAGAGACCCACGGCCGAACCATATCGGGTAGTTGGCGCATGAAATCGGTCACCGCGATCACCGGGTCGCTGCTCCCATCGAGGAGTTCACAGACTCGGGAAACGCGCGGCTTCGACTCCGGGTGCAGCAGGTTCCAGCGATCGGTCTCGAGTGCTTGCCGACGCAATTGAGTGTAGGAAGTGGCCGACCACACCTCGGCCCTGATGCCGTGATTCTCGTGCAGGGCAACTGCTGCAGATCGTGCCCTCGGTAGCATCGGACCACTTCCGAGCAGACGGATTCCTGGTCCGTCTCCCTCGGGTGCCGCATCGAGCCGGTAGAGCCCCTCCAGGATCCCCTCACGACAACCTTCCGGCATCGCTGGCATGTCGAGGTTCTCGTTGTAGAGGGTGATGTAAAAGAACACATCTTCTTGCTGGCCGACCATCCGTCTCATCCCCTCCTCGACCACCACCGCCACCTCGTAAGCGAAGGCAGGGTCATAGGCGACGCAGGATGGGTAGGCACCGGCGACGATGAGACTGTGACCGTCCTGGTGCTGGAGACCCTCGCCATTGAGGGTCGTACGTCCGGCTGTTGCTCCGAGCAGAAAACCACGGCCACGACCATCCCCCAGTGCCCAGATCTGGTCTCCCACGCGCTGAAAACCGAACATCGAGTAGAAGATGTAGAAGGGCAACGTCACCTCGGCGTGCGTCGAGTAACTGGTCGCCGAGGCGATCACCGTCGCCAGAGAACCCGATTCAGTGAGACCTTCCTGAAGAATCTGTCCGTCGGCCTTCTCGGTGTAAGAAAACAGCAACGAATGATCAACCGGTTCATATTTCTGACCGCCAGGAGCATAGATTCCGATCTGCTTGAAGAGAGCCTCCATGCCAAAGGTTCTCGCTTCATCAGCGAGGATAGGAACGATCCTCTTGCCGATCTCATCGGCCTTGAGGAGATCTCTGAACAGACGTGCGAAAGCCATCGTCGTGGAGGCTGGGCGTGATTCACTGGTGCCCTCGTACAACAGTTCGAATACCTTTGGTTGTGGAAGGGCTGGCACCGCGGCGCTCGATCGACGTCTGGGGACCGATCCCCCGAGAGCCGCTCGACGCTCCAGGATGTACCGCACCTCCGGAGAGTCCGGTCCTGGGTGATAATAGGGGGCCGAGGAGACATCTGCATCGGAGATGGGGATGTCCAGCAGATCACGAACCGCACGAACTTCATCTGCTTCGAGTTTCTTCAACTGGTGTGTGACGTTTCTGGCGGCAGCATTGGGGCCCAGATTGTGCCCCTTGATCGTCTTGGTCAGAACCACCGTCGGGCGTCCGTCGGGTTGGCATGCAACGTTGAAGGCGGCGGCGACTTTCTGACGATCGTGTCCGCCTCGTCCAAGTTGTTTGAGCTGCTCATCGCTCCAACTGGACAGCAACTCGACCAACTGCGGATCGCCAGCGGTCAGTTGTTGCCGTAACCAGGCACCATCTTCTGCGACGGCTCTCTGCCATACACCGTCGACGATGGTGCCGAGTTTTCGAAGAAGTCGATCGTCTCGATCAGTCTGAAGGATTGCATCCCAGTTGCGATCCCAGACCACCTTGATCACCCGCCATCCGGCACCATGGAACACCCCTTCGAGGTCCTGGATGATGTTGCCGTTGCCGGTGACCGGTCCATCGAGTCGTTGCAGGTTGCAGTTGATCACGAACACCAGATTGTCGAGTTGTTCGCGTGCTGCAATGCGGATGGCGCCGAGGGTTTCTGGTTCGTCACATTCCCCGTCGCCGACGAATCCCCACACTCTCTGTGCCGAGGTGTCCTTGATTCCGCGGGCCTGGAGATAGCGGTTGAATCGTGCCTGGTAGATCGAGTTGATCGGACCCAGCCCCATCGAGACGGTAGGAAATTGCCAGAAATCGGGCATCAGTCTCGGGTGTGGGTAACTGGATAGACCATTGCCGTTGACATCCTGGCGAAATAGATCGAGACGAGCCTCATCGATCTGACCTTCGAGATGAGCCCGAGCGTACATCCCGGGGCTTGCGTGTCCCTGAAAGAAAATCTGATCGCCGCCGCCAGCATCGTCGATGCCGCGAAAGAAATGTTGCTGACCCACCTCGTACAAGGTGGCCGCGGAGGCGAAGGTTGCCATATGTCCGCCGATGCCATCATGCTTCTTGTTCGCCCGCACCACCATCGCCATCGCATTCCAGCGAACGATATTCTCGATACGATCCTCGAGTTCCTCGTCGCCCGGGTAGGGTGGCTGCTGTTGGGCGCTGATGGTGTTCTGGTAGGGGGTGATTCCATGATCACGCAGCGAAATGTGGCGTGACTGAGCATGCCAGAGAAGGCGTTCGAGCAGTCCGCCGGCATGTTCTTGACCGGCAGCCTCTGCCACCGAATCGATCGATTCGAGCCATTCAGCGGTCTCGGCAGGATCTGGATCTCCAGGGAGATCTTGCGCAGACTCGTTCACTAGCGCCTCCAGCCCTAGACCTCTGGTTCTTCATGCTGATCCAGCATGATTTGTGGGATTCCGTCCACGATCGGGAACTGCCGTTCACAACCGGTGCAGCAGAGACGCTGATCTCGCTGTTCGAGCCTGCGGCGCTCCGGACAGGGACAGCACAACATGGCGACAAAGGAGGGATCGATGCGGCTGCCGCCGGTGGTTCCGCTGCTATCCTTCTCGTTCATCGGCTTCCTCCAGGCTTCGAGCCGGTAGCGGATCCTGCTGGTGAGCCAGGATCAGGATCCGTACATTATTTCGATTCTCCGAGAAGTACCCCCAAGGGCAACCGAATCGTTCACTCCTGAACTGCGAGAAAGGTTCCTGGAACGCATTCGGGTGCATTTCTTTGGTGTTTTCGGGCTCGTTTCTGTGTTTCTGAATCCACCGATCCGGATTGATATTGAGGATTACCGGCAGGCGGTGAGTCTCTGGGTCGCTCTTCTGAAGAGGCTGGACGCGAGTACTATTACTCGCCGTAGCGCGCCTCGAATCCTGCGTCCTTACAAATGCGCTCCAGATCCTTGCGACGTTTGAGTTGCGCCGGAGGCAATTCATCGCCGCTAGAGTCCAGTTCGTGGATGACTTTCATTGCCTCTTTCCAGTTCTTTGCCAGTGACAGGATTCGTGCCTTCGCCTCGAGCGCAGGAAACTGAAGTTCTGGAGAGATTTTTCCTGTGACCATCGTCATCCCGGCTTCCGTGAGAAGTTTGTGCGCTTCGTCAGTGCGACCAGCACGCAGTACGATCGCAGCGAGCCGGGAAAAGGATCGTGCGCACAGCGGATGTTCGATGACATGGAGTTGACGTACAGAGAGCAGGGCGTTTCTGGCACATTGCTCGGCTTCTTCCAGGTTTCCCATTCTTTGCTGGTAACAGGCGAGGGCCCGAAGATGACGAGCGGTGTGGTCAGATCGTTCGCCCCTGAGTTCGATCTGTAACTGGACCGATCTTTCCATGTCGACAAGTGATGATGCCAGCATCTCATCACTCACGTCTTCACGGTGTGCTTCGAGCAGCAGTCCTGCCCGGTTGAGAAGGGCCGTTGCCAGCAATGGGGTATCTTGTGCCTCGCAGATGGAGACCGCCTCGTCGAGAATTTCCCGGGCTTCTTCCCAGAATCCCTGGTAGTTCACCGACTGCGCCAGGCTGATCAGGTAGGGAACTTTCTCACTGCTATCGTGAGGTGAAAAGTCGAGCAGCAGATCGCGCAGGATCTCCTCTGCCTGGGGCCAGTCTCCGCGCGTATTCAGCAACGATGCAAGTTCGTGTTGGACCTCATGAGTGACCGATTCCGGGTCGCCTGCCGGGATCGATTCCAGTGCCTCCTGGAGTGCATCCTCGGCACTGGAGAGTTGTCTCAGGGCAGTGTAGGCGCGCGCAAGATTGCGTAAGGAGTAGATTCTCTCTTCTGCAGGCCAGGTTGGACTTTCTCTTCTCAGGTGGGTTTCTGCCTTCAGTAACTCGGCGGCGCGTCCAGCTGCACCGGTAACGAGCATGATGGATGCCAGGGTTCCGAGCAGAGCAGCTCTTGTTTGGGGTTGCTCGTCCATTCCTTCGAGCAGTTCCTGAGCTCCACGGTCGAGCAAATCATGGCCACTGACTCGGTGTAGCGAAGGAATTTCACCCGATTCATGCAGGAACAGATCGGTCAGGAATCTTGTCACGGATCTGGACCTATCAGCGTGTTCGCGTGCTTGTCGGATTTGCTCTGCAGCCTGGGCTCTCGACTTGAGCACTCCACGGATCATCTTGGAGATTTCTCCTCCATTTTGTGGCCGTGACGAGGCATCACGATTCATCGCCGCTCGGCAGATTTCGACGAGATCTTCGGAAGCATCGGGACGCAACTCCTGGATATCTTGAGGAGGGCCCGTTTTTAGCAGTTGCAAGATCTTGTGTCCTGGCAGCGGGGTATCTCCGGTTCGATAAGGAGGGCGTCCCGAGAGGATCTCGTAGAGGATCGCCCCGATCGCGTAGACATCGGTCCATGGACCGACTTCCCCCACATCGGGATTGGCCTGCTCCGGAGACATGTACGAGGGGGTTCCCACGACAGCTCCATCACGGGTAATCACCGTCGATCCGGGGGCTGTGTTGAGGAGGGTATCGGAGAGGATGTCATCGATGGGATCGTCATCCTTGTCGCCCAGCAGACGTGCCAGTCCCCAGTCCATCAGGAACACCTCACCGAATTGACCGACCATGATGTTCGAGGGTTTCACGTCCCTGTGGACAACGCCACGAGAATGGGCGTATTCGAGCGTGTCACAAACTCGCAGCAAGACTTCCAGCAGACGATCACGATCCCACCCGTCCTTCCCGTCGCGGGCTTGACGCATGACGTCTCGAAATTCTTTTCCCTCGACCCGGTCCATCGTGAAGTAGAACCGACCGTCTGCGTCGCTGTTGAGTTCATGGACAGCGACGATGCCAGGATGCGAGAGTTGAGCTGTGACTCGCGCTTCGCGCAGGAATCTGCGCAAACGCTGTGGCGGTGCATCACCAGAGCGGTCCCCGAGCACCACCTTCATGGCGAGTTCACGTTGAAGGACGGGGTCGGAGATCCGGAAGACCGCGCCCATCCCCCCGCGGGCAATTTCTTCGAGGAAGTCGTAGCGCCCCTTGAGATCTGGAGAAAGGGGCATCGATTCCTGATCTCCCTCTTCCGAGTTCAACTCAAGTTCATCGCTGTAGCGTTCGAGGAGACGTTCTGCGAGTCCCTCGATGTCACCAGTGGGCCCGGGATTGCTGGGGTCGCTGTTTCGCGCCAGCCGTTCTTTTCTCCTGCGAAGATATTCGTTCAACTGATGTTTGAGGGCGCCTGCGAGTTCAGGGTTCTCGTTACATGCCTTTTCCACCGCATTTTCGATGCTGATTTGGCCGCCGAGTAGACGTGCAAATAGGATCTCCTCTGGCGCGAGGGGAGCGATTCCAGCGTCTTCGTCACTGCGAGCATCCTTGGTCAACGGTATCTCCCAGCCCCAGGGGGGTATGAAATCCGACCCAGTACACGATATCATGGCGCACCGGAGGCGTTCATGACAGACCAAGAACCAGCGGAGTCCTCCGAGTCGGATGAGCCGGAGCAAGGTGCTGCCGATAAGGGGACCGGTGAAGATCCGCAGGTGTTCTCTGATTCGAGTTCTGCCGAATGGTTGAAGAAGTTCAAGGATGGCGACGATGTGGCCTTTGAACGGTTGGTTGACCAGGAGTTACCCCGGCTCCGTAGAAGGGTCGAGGAGCGGCTTGGCGCGGATCTCAGGCGCAGAATCGACCCCAGTGATGTTCTTCAGCAGGCAGCTCTCGACGTTTTTCAGTTGAGAGAAGATTTCGAGAATCGGGGTCTTCGCGCTTTTCGCGGCTGGCTCAAGACGATCACCATGAACAATCTCAACCGCTTGATCGAGAAGGAACTTGCACAGAAGCGGGATCCACGGCGCGAAAAACGTCGTGCGCTGGAGGCGGGCCGGAGTCGCTCTCTCGATCCTCTCGGCAATCTGTCTGCTTCGATCTCTTCTCCTTCGGCCGGATTGCACCGTGAAGAAGCGCTTCAACTACTCGGGCGCTGTCTCGACATGCTCTCCGATGATGATCGGGAGATGTTGCGCTGGATCGATGAAGATGACCTGGGATATGAAGAAGCGGCTCGCCGCCTGTCCGTCAATGTCGATGCGGCTCGCAGACGCCACAGCAGGGCCATTGCCAGACTGAGGAAGTTTGCCGAAACGATGCGAAGCTCTAATGGGGGTTTGTTTGCTGATGGATTTGAGGGAGAGAAACCGACGGATTCCACGCCCTGAGTGGTGGTCACACGGTCGGCTTCCTTCGAGGGTCCAACGACATCACCGGCGACGATCAAGATGAGGAGAGCGGGACCTTGTACATCGAAGACTCGAAGGAAATCGCCTCATGGATGTCACGGGCTGCCTCCAATGGTCGATTTGGAATCGATCTGGAGTTCATCCGCGAACGCACCTTTTACCCCAAACTGGCACTGATCCAGATCTCGGTGGGTACTGATCTGGCACTCATCGATCCTCTCGCTGGTCTCGAACTCGGCCCGTTACTCGAAACCGTCGGCGAACCGTCCATCACCAAGGTTGTCCACGCTGGCGCCCAGGACCTGGAGATTCTGGAAGACATGGCCAAGCAGACTCCCAGCAATGTCTTCGATACCCAGATTGCTGCATCGTTTCTGGGACTCGGTCTTCAACCGTCCTATTCCCTCACCTGTGAACATTTCCTCGAGACCGTGGTGCACAAGGGAGAATCGTGGACCGACTGGCTCCGGAGACCTCTGAGCGATAGTCAGGAGCGCTACGCGCTCGATGATGTGCGACACCTGTTGCCCTTGCATGATCATCTACAAGCTCAACTCTCCTCTGATGGAAGGTTGGAGTGGGCGAAGGCAGAGATGGAGAAGTATGCCAGCAAGACAACCTACCACCCTCCCATCGATGATCGCATCCGCAGGGTGAAACGGTGCGGGAGCCTCGACCGGAAAGGCCTCTTTCTGTTGCGGGGACTCTTTCGCTGGCGCGAGGATGAGGCCAAGCGTTGCGATCGCCCTCGAAGACGGATTCTCTCGGACGAGTTGCTCGTCGAGATCTCGAGAAGAGCCCCGACCAGCATCGATTCACTCGAAAGAATTCGAGGACTCGATCGTCGGGATGTTCGTCGCTTCGGTGAGGACCTCATCGTCGCGGTGAAACAGGGGCTGGAGACCCCTGAGGAGCAGTTTCCTCCACTTTTGAAGAAGCGACGCCTGGAACCTCGTGAGGAGGCGGCACTGGAACTCACGACGTCGGCATTGCGGGCTCTGTGTCGGGCGGAGCGCATCGCACCGCCGCTGGTCGGGAAAAGTGAAGATGTCGAGGATTTGATTCGAAGCTACCGGGAAGACGAGTTCGATGCCAGCCAGCATCGACTCCTGACAGGTTGGCGAGGTGAGTTAGTCGGCAATAAATTGCTCGGGTTTCTCGCCGGTGACTTTCACATCGCCATCGATGCCGACAGCGGATTCCCCGAGTTACGATCTTCGCGCTAGGATCTGCTTTCTGCAGCGACCTCGATCACATCCATGAAACTGGAAACACTGAAGAGCGCCTGTCCCGCTCCTGGGGGACCGTATCCCGGGGGAACAGGCAACTGGTGTTCACGATGACAATCCCGCCAGGCAACGAGCAAACGTGCGTGGTACTCCAGCGGCGCCGGAGGCTGCAGATCTCCATGTTCCTTGACCAGCGGAGAGAGAGGTTCGGGACACCAGACGGTGAAGCGGGGGCATATCCCGTGGCTCATGAAGAAATCGAGTCCCTCCCTGGTGGAGTCGACTGCCGCTTCAGGATCGGTGTATCCATGCGGGTGAGACATCTCGATTCCGGCGACAAAGTTGGGGATGACGTTTTCTGGTCCGAACACCTCGCCAGCTGCGATGATCCTGCGGTGCCATTCCGAACGGCCGACGTAGGACTCCTTGCCAGGGCAGATGATGGAAAAGAGTCGTTGGTCCCAGATCTCGTAATTGGGGTGAAAGATGCGGATCCCAGCATCCTTGAGGATTCTCTGCTCATCGACAGGAAGTGCCTGGGTGACGGCCTTCGGAATCCAGCGTCCACAGAATCTCTCCTCGATGGCGCGGGCATAACTGGCGTAGAACTCCGCTTCTCCTTGACCTCTCAACTTACTGGTGATGGATCCACCGGTCAGGGTATATGCCTTCGACCGATCATCGACCTCATCGATGATCGCAAGGGCTTCCAGCACATCATCGAGAGGTTTCACGGTCCGGTAGGGTCGTCCTGCCGAGACCTGCTGCCGGTAGTTCTCGTTGATATCGCAGAAGGTACATTCTTCCTTGAAGCCGAAGTACTGGCACTTCCGGTACACGGTGAGGTAGACCAGGTATCCCCATTCGATGGTCGGAGCGACCTCGTGGACAGGTTGTCCCGAAGCCAGATTCTTTTGGTAGTACTCGGGGATCTCTTGCAGCTGGATCGTCGAGATCGTCTCCTCGCCGCAACGCAGTAGCAGAGATTCACCATCCAGTGTCGCATTCCACGGTGATGAAGGGTTCACGCGCACCGATACGGTGGTGCGTCGGAGATTCCACGGACCGTCGACGAGTTGAATTTCTTCGGGAGCGTGGAGGTTTTCCTGCTGGTTCATCTCGTTGATGGAAACCATATCGAAACTGAAGATGAAGTAGGATTTGCTCTTGAAACTGGCGCAGTACTGCAGTGCTTCCCTCGAGAAGGAAATGCCGAGCCGTAACAGATCCTCTTTGATCAGAGTTTCCACGGGGAGATCGGGCAACATCTGCTGCAGGCGTCCGATCTCTGCCAGTCGATCATCATCTGCCTGCTGGGTTTGTAAAACCTTTCGAGGTGATGGTGCATTGTCGGCAGATGAAGTTTTCATCGTGGCTCTCCCTCGAGTTGACGGCTCAATCCTGCAATCGATGGATCATCTCCCTCAGTCCAGTATCGAGCAAGAGATTGGGCCTCAGAAGGTGGTGGTGTATGCGAGTCCCAGCAGCAATTCGAGATCGTTCTCCTCCACATCGGCGGGGGGTTGACTGTTGTGGCGCAGATTCATCTGGGCGTTGAGAGAAAGGCCTCCGATGATCCTGGTTCTGACTCCCAGTCGCCCCTGGAACAGGATCTTGTCGGGATCATCGAGCGACATATAGAGCGTGTGGTCGTGAAATGCCTCGAAGATTTCCTTCTTGAGTGTCCATTCGGCGCGTCCTGCGATTCGCAGGGTGCTGGTGGTGGCATCTTCGGCGACCTCGAAATCCTCGTTGAGAG
>CAWLAN010000049.1:0-18799 GCA_963854815.1 Planctomycetes bacterium UBA1146 | reverse complement strand
CGGCGGGCAGTCTCGTAACCGGGGGCCTGCTGCAGAACTATCTCCAGCTCACTACGCGCCTCGTCGAGACGCCCCAGTTGGCGCAGGATGCGCGCACGTGTGACACGGTGAATCGGCACGGGACGTCGCTTGAAAATCGTATCCAGATCCTCGAGAGCTTCTTTCAACACCGATTGCGCTTCTGATTCCCGTCCTGCAGCAGTAAGGATCTGCGCCTTTCTCTGCAACCACGGCGCCTTGAGTGCTGCCGACTGGAGTTTCACGTCAACGAGAGCGAGTGCCTCATCATGGTGGCCACTGTCGGTTTCGGCCCGAATCAGACTGATGGAGAGCAGAGCACTGTCTCCGCTCTTCTCGATCATCTTCCGATACAGGGAAGCCGCGATTCCCGGAGCTTTCCGCTTCTCGTAGAGCATCCCGAGTCGCAGTGTCTTCTCCAGATCCGGGACCACTGCTTGCACACGAGCCAGATCGATGATGGCACCATCGATATCCCCCAGGCTTTCGCGCAGTGCGGAACGTTCGCTGAATACATCCAGCGAGGAATTGCCCGGGGCAAGGACAAGTTCATCGAGCAATTTCAGCGCTTGTCGAAACCTCGACAGATCGCGCAGACACAGAGCTCTCTGCAGTTTCTCGGCAAAGGGTTCGATGCCACACCCTCGTGCCATCTGCAGATCCTGTAATCCCAGTTCTGGACGCCCATGAGCCCGACACAACCTGGCGCGTAACAGATAGAGCGGCCCAGGATCCTCGCTCTGCTTGATCTCCCTGGTGATACGATCGATGTCGATATGTACACCATCATGAGCAACAACTGGCAAGGCCTCGATCAAGAACATCAGTACCAGCATCAGGGTCAGGATCCTCGACATCATTTTTCCTCCGGAAGTCCCGATGAAATCACACCCAGGGTCGCTCGGGAACCATCCAGGAGTTTCATCACTGCCACCACATCACCGACATCTTCAGACTCGGGATGAATGGTGAGAATCCAGTCCCCAGCGCTCGGTTTGCGCTCATCGGTCAACAGAAGAAATTGCCGGTTTACCTGGCCGAGGGTGTTCCAGTTTGCCGGAAGGTCGTGCCACAGAGTGCGCCCCTCGGGAACCAGCGCTTCGAGACTTCGGGCGAGGTTTTCACCGGGGCGCTGCTGGCCGCGGATTGGCATCAATACGACGCAATGCAGCCCTGCCCAGGCCAGCAACAAAAGCATGAGGCGGGTCCAGGAACTGCCGGGAAACCCCCTGCCTGTATCGGTGATCGGGAAGAACGCCCCTGCGAACAGGATCGCTGCCATCGAGATCCAGGCGATGGGTTGTGCGACTGGAATCGCCGGCCAGATCTGAGGATCGATGGCTCGAGAGATTCCAACGCTGAGCGCAAACAAACCTGCCCCAGCGATCACGACCTGCAGAAATCGTGACACGAGTTGCACTCCACGATTTTCCTTTGCTGTCATCTCGAAATCAACATCCAGGATTCTCGCCGTCATCAAGCAGATCATCGGCAACGCCGGTAACAGATAACGAGGCTGGACTCCCGGCCACAGCAGATAAAAGAAAGCAGGAATCCCCGTCGCGATGATCAACCCACGTAACAGTGGGTCGGCGCGCCAAATCTCTTTCAGTCCTCTGTACCCCTTCAGGATCAGAACCAACGTGACGGGAAAAAATCCAAACAGCACTCCCAGGATGAATTCCCATCGATGCTGCCACCATTCCTGACTCGATCCCATCCGTGTCAATTCATCGGACCACGTGCCAAGAGCAATAGCGCCTTCTGGCCTCTGGAAGACCGCGACGAGCCACAGCGAACTGATCGCCAACGCCAATAGCGGTGGTCCCCACCAATGTGGTCGACGCCAGTGGCCGACTTCCCAGGTACAGGCTGCAGCTATCATCACCGCGATCACGAATGGCACTGCCGCCGGCCCCTTCGAGAGAAATGCGATGCAGAGCCCGACAACCATCCAGAACATCGAGGTGCGAGCCGAAACCGTGCTGCCCGTTCGCAATAACACCAGCATTTCCAGGGCATATATCGTGCAGCCCAGGGTCAGCAGCAGATCCGTCTCTCCGAGGCTCGCTTTGCGCATCACCATCGGGCACAGCAAGAAAAAGAAACAGGCGAGAACTCCGGCCCGTCGCAATCCAAGGCGAACCCCTGCCCAGAACAACAACGCACCGGTCAGCAATGTGGCGACCAACGCAGGGATCCGCACCGCGATCGCATCGACCTCGCCCCTCACGAATCCGATCATTGCCGTCATCCAGGGATAGAGGGGAGGCTTGTTGAGATAGGGCTCACCAGAAACAGTCGGAAGGACGAAATCTCCGCTCGAGAGCATCTCTCGAGCGGCCATCACGCGGCGCCCCTCTTCCCCGTACAGTTCACGATGTGGAAGCGACAGGGTCAAAAGTGTCGCCACTAGCAAGAAGAGCGCCAAGATGAGTTGCCCGGAGACAGGGATATTTCCGTCAGCGTTCCCAGAGGTCATCGTATCCCCCCCGATGAATCTCATTTCCTCATCAACGCACCAGGTCGCTCACCACATCTCCGTCGATGACAGTACCGATGCAATGTGTGGTGTACTCGAAGGGATCTCCATCATAGAGAGCCATGTCCCCATCTTTACCCACTTCCAGTGAACCGACGCGGTCCGAGATCCCCAGCAACTGTGCAGCAGAAGCAGTGATCAGGCCAAGCGCATCAGAAAATGGACAGCCGTATGCACAAGCAATCGCCGCTTCCCACAGCACGACCCTCGTCTTCGGAACGTAGGATTCATAACCACTACCCATCGCAACAGGAACCCCGGCGGCTACCAATTTCCCTGCGGTCTCCATGCTGGAGTTCTTACCTGCCCCGGACGCTCTCATCATCGTCGGATGAATAATCACCTGGATCTTCTGTTCGAGAAGAGCATCGATGAAGTCGTAACATTCCGATCCACCCTCGAGGACGACCTGAATACCCAGTTCTTTCTGCAATCTCAGAGCATTTTGAATATCGACCGAGGTGTGAGCAGAGATCATCAACGGGGTCTCCCCGGAGAGTACCCGCAGGAGAACTTCCTTGGCCAGGTCTCTCGCTGGAGGATCCTTCTCAGGATCTGCCTGAGCCGCCGCTATTTTTTCCTCGTAGGCACGTGCCCGGATGAACTCCTGACGGAGCATCGCCATCTGCTTGGCACGGGTTCCCGGACTCTGACCCTCTTTTCTCAACGCTGCCGATCCGAGAGTGCAGGCCACCATCATCTTTGGCTTCAGCACTGCTGCGTCGACATTGTCTCCCCGTGTTTTGACGATGAATGTCTGACCGGAAATTAACTGGCCCGGAGCATGCCCGGTATGCAAGATTGTGACTCCAAACGAACGGACCCATTCGATGAGAGGCTCTCGCGCGTTGTAGGCATCGAGGGCATCCAGTTCCGGTTGCATCGGGGCCGATCGTTCCAGCTGGTCCTGATCGTGGTCATAGTTGAGCCAGCCAGAGAGCCCAACCACCGAATGAGCATCGATGAGCCCTGGCGTCACCACCGCAGCCTCGATGACATGCGCATTTGCCGGAATCTCGACCGATGAAGCAGGGCCCACCGCAACCACCTTGCCATCGCGTACCAGAACGACACCGTTGGTGATCGGCTCTGCCCAGGAACCATCGGTCTGACGGGCCATCGTATGAACCGTCTGGCCACGGACAGCGATGAGCCCTTCGATCTTTGGAATGCCCTTTTCCTGGAGGGACATTCCGGCACATCCGGCCGCTGGAACGAGCAACAACAGCATAAAAACGAACGTCTTGAGAAAGTTCATCGCTGCTCCTGTCGTTCACCACAACAGTGGTAAGCCTGGTCATCTCCAGCTCCCCGTCCACCGACGGCGAACAAGCGCTGTGCTGGATCGGAACGATCGAAGACCTGCTCCCCCTCCACCCAGGTTTCCAGGACCTGGGTATATACGCTGAAGGGATCACCGCTGAGGATTGCAAAGTCCGCGTCCTTTCCTGGATCGAGCGAACCGGTTCTTCCTTCGAGGCCCAGCATCTCGGCTCCTGAAAGAGTCAGGGCGCGTAATGCGCCTTCGCGGCTCATTCCGGAGCGAACTGCCAGCGCTGCAGAGCGCAAGAAAAGGCGGCTATCCGTGATGAAATCATCGGTGTGAAAGGCGACATTTACTCCCGCCCTTTCCAGCACAACCCCGTTCTCCATGCTGATGTCACGGGCTTCCAGTTTGCCACCGGGAGAATCAATCACGATCAGGGAGCAAGGGGCCCCTGATGCAGCGATTTCATCGACGACCTTCCAGGCTTCACTGACATGATGGAGCACTACCTGAAAACCGAACTCATCTCGCAACCTCAGCACGGTGAGGATGTCATCGTGTCGATGAGTATGGTGATGCACGATTCGCTTGCCATCGAGCGCCTCGACCAGCGCTTCCATTCGAAGATCTCGTTCGGGCATCTTGTCGGGATCACCCTCTGCACGAGCGATCTTGTCCCGGTATTCCTGCGCCTTGACGTAGGCCTCTCTGACCAGAGCGGCGGATTTTGCCCGTGTGCCCGGAAATGGTGAAGATCGCTGGGAATTGGTCCCGTTGGCCATCTTCAATCCACCCATCGGCCACCCTTCGGAATCCTTGATGAGAAGTTCATCGACCGTGCCACCTTTTCTTAATTTCAAGTAGGTGGTCCTGCCACTGATGAGATGCCCAGATCCCGGCATCTGGTTGACGAGTGTCAGGCCTCCGGCCCTTGCTCTTTCCAGAGAAGCCGCACGGACATTGACTGAATCGAGCGTCCAGCACTCCGGCTGGATCGGACCTGAACTGTCGCCCCCGCCTCCCATACCGATGTGACTGTGAGTACAGATCAGACCGGGGATGATGATCTTTCCGCTGGCATCGATGCGTATCGCGCCGGTTGGAATCACGACATCTCTACTGGTTCCTATCGATTCGATTTTGCCACCACGGACCACCAGCACCCCGTCCTCGATGACGGGACCGGAAACCGGCATCAGCCGCGCACCAGTAAAGGCGATAGTATCTGCTGCCATGATCAGATTGCCGACGAACAGCAACAGGACCACGACAACAAATTGATAAGCGCAAGATCTGCTCTTTGGTCTCGCTTCGGCAATCAACGGCAACCTCCTCGAAATTTCATTCAACCCAGGAAACAGATGTGGGATCGTCGAAACGATATCCCAGGGTTGTACACGGTGAAAGAGCCCCACCAGGCTCCCGGTTCAGAAACCACCGCTGTGCATATCCTGGAGCGCTGGCTCTGGTATCTTGTCTCGATCGAGTTACATCGCCTTGTCTGGTACAAATCGGGAAGAGAGGACCAAGATGCTGTCGGCACCTTCACCGTGGCACTTGGCGATCATATCTCTGCTCTTGTTCCTCTTCGTTGGCTGCGCAGGCACACCTCTTGGTATCGAAAATCGCGAAGCCCGTCTTTCCATCGCCCGGCTCGGCTCTGCAGATGGCGACCCGGAAGGCTTCGCCTCGTTGAGATCCGCATTTCGGCTGCGCAACCCGGGACACGATGTCTCGTTCCAGAGGAATACACGGGCACTGGTGTCGTACTCAAAAACCAGAGCAGCGTTCGTTCAGACCGGAGAAGCGCGAGCTGAGATCTCAGGGGGAGCGTTACACCGGAGCAGTAATCTCACTGTCGGCGACATCGTGATCCTTCGACCCGGAGAAGGACTGCTGACAGATGCTCCCCTCTCTTTTGTCGTGTTCGAGGTTCCAGATAACCCGCCTCGCGAACTGCCCAGTTATGTCCGGCCGGACTGGGATCTTTCCATCACAGACACTCCCGGTGGATGTGCCGAGGAGGAGGGCGCCTACCGACGCATTCTGCTGACATGGAAACCAGAAGTGGGACCCTACATCTGGCATGGCCTCAATGCGCACCGGGTCCGTATCTCTGATTCCTTCACTCACTATCATCCTGTCGATGGTGGTTTCGATGAGTTTTACCTGGTGCAGATGGTCCAACCGGGAGGTTCCATCCTCACCAGCCCGCATGTTGAAGCCATCGAATCCAGAAACGTCGCGCGAGATGCGGTACCAGAGTTGATGAGGCTCGACCAGCTAGCCGTAGGCGATCTGGTTTATCTACCTCGCGGCCTCATCCACAGGGGAATCGGAGGAGTGCTTGCCCAGGTGATCACCGTTCCCGGATTCCGTCCCGGTGCAGAAATCGGAGTTGATCATCACCTGCGTGCCATCAACGAGCAGTTACAACTCACCGCAGATGAATCGATCCCTTTTCACCAGAGCGCATCGCTGGAAGCCGTGGTGAAGTAGCGACATCGGGCTGTTATCACTTCCTTCTCGACTACCGCGATACCCGGTATCATCACAGATAGCGGGAGGGCTCCCGCTCGGAGGAAAATCGATGTCCCTAGACACTGGACCATTTCGATGGTCTCCAGTAGTGGTCTGCAGTCTTTTAGTCACCTTCATGGCAACGCCAACCTTGAAGGCGGACTTCAACTATCTGGACTTTCTTGACATGACCGGTCTCACTCTCGTCGGAAACGCGGCGCAATCGGGAGATCGAATTCGACTGACCCCCGCATTGATCGCCCAGGTCGGTGCGGTCTACACCGAGGATCAGATGCTGCTGGGTTCCGGTTTTGACACCACCTTCACCTACGAGATCAATCCTGCCGCAGGCGGAGCCGATGGCATGGTTTTCATAATCCAGAACGAATCGCCGACGGCGCTCTACTCCAATGGCGGAGACCTCGGATACCATGGCATGACCAACTCACTGGTCCTGGAGATCGACACTTACATCAACGGCAACTACAACGATCCTCCGGTAGCACACCTTTCTCTTCATGGTCGTCCTGGCGCCGCAAACTCTGCCGATGAGCTGGTCGCGTCGATCATCTCGGACACTACTTTGGCGAATGTGGGCGGGCTTCGCACGATGCGAGTCACTTACGATAGCGGGATCTTTGAGATCTATATCGATGACCTGACGGTTCCGAGGATGTCGGTGTTTCTCAATATCACCCAGTACCTCGCTTCCGACTCCGCCTGGATCGGCTTCATCGGTGCGACCGGAGGAGTGACACAGGTCAACGATGTACTCAGTTGGAGTTTCACAAACGGAGGAACCACTCAGTTTCGACGGGGCGATATCAATCTCGACAGTTCCGTCAATCTACCCGATGCCATCTATGCCCTCGGTGCACTGTTTGTTCCTGGATCCCCTCCGGTGACCTGTCTCGATGGTGCTGATATCAATGACGACGGTGGTTTCAACCTGCCCGATGCCATCTACTTACTCAGTGCGCTGTTCGTCCCGGGCTCCAATGGCGTACCAGAGCCTGCAGGAAGTTGCGGAACCGACCCGACCGACGACTCCATCGACTGCGAGACCCCGATCTGTCCCTGATCGATCAGAAGATCCTCTCTTTTCATCGTCAAAAACTCTTCTACCCTGAACCCAAGGGGAAGGGGGATCGATGAATCCCATCAACACATCGAAGGTTCTGATCGGAGGCATCGTCGCCGGCGTGGTCATCTTCGGCGGACAGATGCTCAATCAAATGATGTTCGAGGAACGCTGGAATGAAGTGATGCAGGGATCGGGCGTGGATCCCGAATATGGCACCCAGGCGATGACGATCATGACTTTGTTTCTGGTCGGCCTCGGCCTGGTGACGGCGTGGCTTTATGCGGGCCTGCGCACACGCTTCGGTGCCGGACCAGCCACTGCGATCAAGGCGGGCACTGCAGTCTGGACCTGCTGGTCGCTGTTCGGTTACTCGATCACATACTTCATCGGGCTGTATCCGGGAGATCTGGTCGCATACAGCGTCATCATTTCGTTCGTGTTCATCAACGCTGGTGCCTTGATCGCCGGAAAGATGTACACGGAAGAAAGCGCGGTACCTGTCCAGTCCTAAACCCCGGCTGAGGGCTGATAGTTGAGCACCTCGAGGATTCCATCGAGGTCGGTAGGAGCAGTCCCCCCTTTCGGGCGGCCGGCGATGGTCCCGTCGGGGAGATCCATCGCCTGCCATCCGAGCCCCTGAATCCCCTCACGGATGGCATCGCGGTCGCCCTCCATCACCAACCAGCCATCTTCGGGGATGATTCGCTTCACACCCCAACCACCGAGACGAATCCGTAAGCGCTGATGGCCGACAAGGCGCACCGTCTCGCTCGGCAATGGCCCGTGACGATCGAGCAGATCCTCGGTGATGACATCGAGTTCCGTCTGGCGAAGTGCGGTGGCGATCGATCGATAATTTCGTAACCGCTGTCGAGTATCGGAGATGTATTGCTCGGGAATCCGACACAATCCCCTCAGGGCGATCTCCACATCGGGAGGCTCTTGCCACGGCACTCCACGTAGATCCGCCACCGCTCTCTCGAGCAACCGGCAGAACAGATCGTATCCCACCGCACCGATATGGCCCGACTGCTCCTTGCCGAGGATGTTACCGGCACCACGTATCTCCAGATCTCTCATGGCAATTTGAAAGCCCGCACCCAGTTGCGAATATTCCTCGATCGCCTCCAGACGACGACGAGAATCCATCTTCAGTGGCTGATCCTCAGGAATCAGCAGGTAGCAATAGGCCTTGTGATGACTTCTTCCAACACGGCCGCGCAACTGATGTAATTGTGAAAGCCCAAATCTATCAGCGCGTTCGACGATGAGTGTGTTCGCACTAGGAATGTCGAGTCCGCTTTCGATGATGGTGGTCGAGACGAGGATGTTCGCGTCCTTGTCGATGAAACGAATCATCCTGGCCTCGAGTTCGTGTTCGTTCATCTGTCCATGAGCCACGACTACAGCCGCCTCCGGTAGTAGTTTTTCGACACGTTGGCAACACTCATCGATGCTGGTGACCCTGTTGTGAAGCCAGTAGACCTGGCCATCTCGATTCAACTCCCTCAGAACGATCTGGCGGAACCTCTTATCATCGAAGGAACAAACCTCGGTCTGGATGGGAGCACGGCCCTCCGGCGCCTCGTGCAAACTCGAGATGTCCTTCACCCCCACCAGCGACATGTGCAGAGTACGGGGAATCGGAGTGGCGGTGAGTGTGAGAACATCGACCAGCCGACGTAGCTGTTTTAATTTCTCCTTGTGAGCGACTCCGAAGCGCTGCTCCTCGTCGATGACGATGAGGCCGAGATCGGGGAAGTTCACGTCTCCGGAGAGAAGACGGTGGGTTCCGATGAGAATATCGACATCACCGCGGGCAGTTCTCTCCAGCGCCTCTCCCTGCTCCTTGCGCGACAGGAAACGGCTGAGAACCTCCACCTTCACCGGCCATTCCGCCATCCGTTCACGGAATGTCACCAGGTGCTGTTGCGCCAGCACGGTTGTCGGTACCAGTACGGCCACCTGTTTACCGTCTCGCACGACCTTGAATGCCGCGCGCATGGCCAGTTCAGTCTTTCCGTAACCAACGTCGCCGCAAACCAGTCGATCCATCGGTTTCGGCAGTTCCATGTCCTGCTTGATGGCACCGGCCGTCTCCAATTGATCTCCCGTTTCCTCGAAAGGAAACGACTCCTCGAAAGCATGCTGAGCCTCGTCATCTTCCGGGAACTGGTATCCGGGTCTTTCTGCCCGCAACGCCTGAATCTCGAGCAATTCGGACGCGAGATCATGAAGCGCCTCCTCTGCGCGCGCCTTCTTCCTGGACCATGCAGTGCTACCGATTCGATCGAGCCTGCCTGGTTTTTTACCTCCGCCGACGAACTTCTGGACCAGATCAATTCGCTCGACCGGAACCAGCAACGTCACTCCTTCGGCGAATTCGAGGACCAGAAAATCTCCCTGGCGCGCGCCTTCTCGGATATTTCGCAAACCGCAATAACGTGCAATGCCATGAGTCACATGGACAACATGCTGTCCTTCTTCCAGTTCAAGGAAGGTGTCGACGGCGCGTCCCTCGACCCTCTTTTTCTGAACCCGTTCGAGGCTTCTTTTTCGACCAAGAGCTGCGTTTCCGCTGACGAAGATTCCGCCTCCGGGTTCTTCCCAGCGAAATCCACAGGACAGCCCTCCAAGACGTACTCGCACACGAGATGAGATGCTTCCCTCTTCGAGCACTTCTCGGAACCGCTCCGCTTCCGCCTCCTGTCTCAAAAACACCAGTACGTCGGTACCTCGATCAGTCTCGTCGGCCAACGCCGCAAGCGTTGCCTCGAAAGAACCCTGAAAACGTTCGGCAGAGACGACTGGAAGTCGAACCGGGCGATGACCGGGTTCCGGGACCAGTGGATCCATCTGCAATCTCAAAAAACGGCCCGCACGGGCCCAGAAAGACTCGCACAACTGATCTCTCTGGCGTGATGCCCACTGACCGACCAGGAAGTGTGCCTTTTGCTCCACCTCTCGGGGGTCCCAGACCGCCACAACACTGTTTTTGGGCAACACATCGAACAACAACTGTTCGCGGCCAGTCCAGCCACGAATGAACCAGGCTTCTTTTGGAGCGATCGTCAACACCAATAGATCGAGATCGCTACTTACACGACCATCCTTTTGTGAAATCGACTGGATGCTCTCGATTTCGTCATCAAAAAAATCGATGCGATACGGGATGCTCTCCTCGCGTGGCCAAACATCGAAGATCCCACCCCGGATGGCAAAGTCACCTGGTCTCGAGACCTGTGGGAACCTCCTGTAGCCCGCGTTCACCAGCGATCTCGCCAATTCTGCGGGTGCCCTGAGATCACCACAGCGCAGTACGACTCGGTGATCTTCTCCCGTCTCGGTAGAAAAAGGCTGAAGTACCGCCTGCACCGGGGCGATGATGGTGCGAATCCTGCCCGCCTGAAAATCCCGCACCGTCTCGAATCGCTCGCGGAAAGTCTCCGGGTCCGGCTCGGAATCTTCCTCGAACAGACTCTCCCACATTCCGAAACTGCCGATCGGCTCGGCGGTAAAGGTGGTGGTATCGCACCGTAATCGTTCGGCTGCATCGGGACTTGAACAGATGACAACCAGTGGGCGATCCAGTTGTTCGGTCAGATGGGCCAGCAACAAACCGACCGCACCCTCCCCGCAACGACCAACGTGAAGCAATTGTTCATCGAGAAGACGCTGACGAACTTCTATGAGCGCCGGAGATGAAGTGACGATCCTTTCGACGAGCGGATCACGATCAGGAACGGCTCCTTGATCGCCGTTGGTCATCGCTGCTGCCCACCTTTCTTCACCGTCACCACTGTGGAGGAAGGAGGCAGGATAGCCGCAGCCTCCCGACACCTCCTCCCCCCTGCGACGAAAGTGTTTGAAATCAATACACCCCGCTCCCCATCCGGAGGCAACAGAACTGGAACAATGCCAGAAACAGCCTCTCCTGGTCGTTTCTCGACCTTTTCGAGTTGGCACGACCGTTGCGTTTTATCCCCTGCCCGTCAGGTAGACCCGCCGCAATGAAAGAAAGGGGAGCACCATGTTGCCCTCCCTGTCCCTCTCTCGCCTCGCCATGGCACTGTTGCTGTCGCCCGTGTTTTTTTTGGGTACCGATCGAGTGCAAGCTTGCCCCTGTGATCCGGTCAACGAAACGATCGCCTCTGTGATCCATCAAGACGGCACACCCGCCGCCGACGATCCTGCGTCGTATCCCTATCCTGTAACGGCGTTACAGTTGTTGCAGGCCATCGATGCGTCTTCTGGTCACCTGGTAATTCTCCCATCGGGAAAACCACTCGCCGAGCAGAAACTCGAAGAGCAGGACGCAGGGACACTGCATCTCTTCGATCGTAACCGCTGGAAAGAACCTACTGTATCGATCCAACTTCTTCAGGCACTCGGCTGGCAAATCGATGTGGTCAATCCACCTGGAGCAAGAGTGGGGACGAGGAGTTCATCCCGAGTAGTCCGAGGGAGCACTCGCCCGCTCAAGGTCGTATTTGCCTATCCCCCCCGCGAGAAGTCGGAGGATCCTTTCCAGACTCTCGTGATTCCATTGCAATATGCAGACCTCGAAGAGACATCCAGAGCATTGATACAAATACCCCACAGTCGAAGACGATCAGATCATCACTTCGAGATCATCCGTTCTCCTTCGACACGTTCGGTGATTCTCATTGCAACGGACCCACTGGTTGTCGAACGATGCAAGAAACTGATCGCACAGATGGAAAAGGTTGCCCAGAGTCAGCAAGTCAATGTCCCCGTTCCAGCGCCTGTCATCTGCAAGGAGGAGAAATGAGGTGACGCCGCTAGAATGCTCTGTCCCACAGAGCCTCTCGTGATCCAGTGTTAGGGAGAGAGCCCGGTGAGAAGCGCTGCATGAGCGCTTTGATCCGGGCTCTTTCTTGTCGAGAACCGCTCAAAATTGCCCAACTGAGGAGCGAGGCGCCCGATCAGTCGGCGGGATCGATTCCGAGTTGCTCGAGCGAAAGACGCGCAGCTTCCTGCTCTGCTTCCTTCTTGGTGTTGCCCTGTCCGGTACCGAGGACTTCACGCTTCAGCATCGCTTGCACCACGAACTCCTTGGCGTGATCGGGTCCGGTCTCGCTGATCACGCGGTAGTTCGGTGTCGAGCCATCATCGCGTTGGAGATATTGCTGCAGAATCGACTTGTAGTTCACCGAGTGTTCCTTCTGATTCACCGCCAGTACCTGGTGATATAGGTTTCGGATGATGAACTCCTTGGCCTCTTCGATGCCGCTATCGAGATAGATGGCAGCGATCACTGCCTCGAAGACGTTTGCCATCAAACTGTTGGGGAGTTTGCGACGACTGGTCACTCCCTTGCCGACCGCATAGGCCTCGTCGAGACCGAGGCGTTGGCTCTCCTCGGCCAGCGTATTGGTCGAGACCACTGCAGACTTGATCTGGGTCAGTTCGCCCTCGGGACGATCGGGAAAGAAATTGAAGAGAAACTCGGTCATCACCATTCCGAGCACCGAATCTCCGAGGAATTCCATTCGCTCGTTACAGGGATTATCGATGGTCTTCAGGGAGGAATGGGTCAGCGCCTGGACGAGGTGGTTGGGATCACGGAAGCGATATCCGATCCGTTTCTCACACGCCTCGAGGCGCTGGAGATCGACCGGAGCAATGTGTTCGTGTTCAAATCCGCGCGGACCAACCATGATTGAATTCCTGTGGTGGCTGCGGACTCTCGTACCGTCTCCGGGGGGCGTACATCCCGGAGTTCCGGTACGCAGGTCGGCAGCCTGCCGACGATGTTATTTTCGACCGATGGACGCAGTTCCTGCAGGGAAATTCGCACATCCGTCCAATAATTGCCCCAGGAGACCCCGAACAGGGCTCCGGAAGCGACAATTCGAGGATACGGGGCTGCTCGATGCCCTGCAAGCGCACCGGGATCGCCTCTCTCTGGTAGGATCGACCGTTAACGAGAGGAGAACCCTTCGATGAGCGATTCTGTCCCATTCTCCGCTATCTACGAGGTCGGAGAAAAACAGTGGAGTATCCAGGACCTGCTCGGTCGTTTCGATGAACCGGCGTTCCTCTCCGATGGAGTTCACCGGATCAGCGATCTCCACCTGCAATCGGGCCGACCGGCACACTACCGCTTCGATGGAGAACTGGTACCCCTACCCAGAGGAGCACTGCTCGATAGCGCGACGGTCATCGCCCTGCTCGAACCGATTCTCAATGACAGGGCCCGTCAGCAACTGGCCGCTGGTAAGGATCTCGATGCTTCCTGGGAATGGCCCGAACGCCAGCTTTCATTTCGCATCAACGCGTTTCGTTCCCGCGAAGGTACCTGTGCGGCAATCCGGGTACTCGCCACCAATGTCCCACCACCGGAAGAACTGGGTTTTCCGATGGAGCGAAACTGGCAAGAGATCGTCACGCTCGAACAAGGACTCGTCATCGTCACCGGGGTCACCGGCAGTGGCAAGTCGACCACCGTCGCCAGTTTGCTGCGACGGCGAGCGCGTGATCGGGGAGAACGGATCATCACCCTGGAAGATCCCATCGAGTACGTCCTCGAGGGCGACCGGGCTCTCATCTCCCAGCGCGAGCTGGGCACTCATCTAGAGAGCTTCTCTGGAGGGCTGCGCAGCGCTCTGCGCGAAGACCCCGATGTCATCTTCGTCGGTGAGATCCGTGACCCGGAGACCGCGGCACTGGCCTTGACCGCAGCGGAGACGGGACACGTCGTCCTCACCACCATGCACACCCGCGATGCGCGCGGTGCGATGACGCGACTGGTCGACATTTTTCCGATGGATCGCACCAACGAGATCTGTTCGCAACTATCCTTCTCGCTGCACTCGGTGATCGCCCAGAAACTGGTGCCAAGATCCGATGGAAAGGGACGACGAGCCGCGATGGAAGTGATGACGAATCACTCATCCATCGCCAATCTGATCCGTACCGGCAAATGGGCGCAGATCCCCGCCACCCTGGAAACCCACCGCAAAAACGGCTGCATCACTCTGGACCAGCACCTCAAGCAACTGGTCGAGGATGGATCGGTCGACATGGAAGCGGCTCTACGCAGCGCCAACTCCGCCTCCCTGCAGGCGATGCTGGGTGGGAAATAAAGAGGAAACACCGTGGCTTCAGCCTGCGTGATCGTCAGCGCATATAACAACCTGACACTCTTTCGAAAGGCCCTCCGGGGCTACCTTCGCCAATCGTGTCTCGATTTCAATCTCATCATCGCAGACGACGGTTCGAAACCGGACCTCGAAGAGTGGCTGCAGCAGTTCACCAGCGAATCCAAAACCGTGGGATTTGAGACCAAACACGTTCGGCATGAAGATCTTGGATTTCGGAAAACTATCATCATCAACGAAGCCGTCAGACTTTCGGACGACAGTCCCCTTCTGATCTTCGCGGACGGGGATTGCATCCCGCCTGGCCACTTCGTCGCAAAACATCTCGAAGTTCATGAAGCATTTAGTTTTCATGTTGGGGGTGTATATCGTCTCAGCAAGGAAGTCTCCGAACAAATATCAGAAGAGGACATCAATGCTGGCAACTACGAGAATCTGGTAACAGCAAAGCACCGCAAGGATTCGAGAAGAAGATGGTTAAAGTCGCACTGGGGAACCCTGTTTCGCCTGAAGAACCGGCCAAAAATATTCGGGGGTAACTTTGCCATGGACAGACAACTGTACGAACATCTAAATGGATACGATGAGCGGTTTACTGGCTGGGGCCTGGAAGATAGTGACCTGCGTGACCGAGCCATGCGCCTGAGACCTCGACCGATCGTCAAAAACCTGTATGGCTCCAATGACGTCTTCCATCTCTGGCACCCCGAGAACGATTCGATAAAACGCCGTCACCTCCCCACATGGGACTACTACCAGCAACGGCGACCGGTTCGTTGCGAAATGGGACTCACCAGCGCAGAACTCGAAATGGAGTCCTGAAATAGAAGCTACATGTCCGAGGACGCCTACGGCAGCACGTTGAGCGTCGCGTAGACCTCCGGGTGCAGCAGTTTCTCTCCTTCGGCGGAGCGTACGCCATCGAGATGCATAATTAGGTTTGAAAGTTAGCATTGATTTGCGAGCATGCGTCAACTTGAAGAGATGTAGCCAATGACGCACTAAAGTTAACCTATGGGTCAAACGAAAGTCTTGAGATGTCTCTGATAGAAACACTACAGGAAGCTGCACCTACTTATGTGCCCCCGGATGAATACCTTGTCTCTGATGGCTCGCCTACTGAAACTCTATTCGAACTTGCGGAGTTAAAAGTTGAAACAACTCAAGAGATTCCGAATATTCTGGCTTCAGCAATACAGACTACCCCAAGCGCATTAAAGAGAACCCTCCAGCGCCGTAAAGAAGACGAACTCCTCCGCATCCTGCCCAAAGGAGAAATAAGCGAAGACCTCGAAGATTCGATAGAGAGTCTCGCTGGTCTTCTGTGACGTCTATTTTGCTATAGATGACAGATGGCACACCCGTCAGCTTCATCGACATCTTGTACGGGGTATTCCCGCTGGTCTACTTCCAACTCGTCCAAGGTTCTGCCATCTACCCAAGTGAACTTGTTCTTGCCCCCACTTTTTTCATACTGCTTCGCTTTTTCAAACAGATCCGGGTGTTCTTTGAGAAGCCCCTGCCATTCCCCTTTTTGTTGGTAAAAGCAAAAGTAACAACCTGAACGTGATCTCCATCTGTAATAATCCGGAAAGCCCAAACCGCTATTTTCCAAGATGCCTTCCACCTCAGGATAGCGTATTCCGTCGTCCTTAAATGGATACACGGGAATGATATTTTGCTTCTGTGATAATGCGGGCGGTTTCTTATTCGGCTGGTATCCTTCCCGGTTTTCATCGGCACGGATTCCAATGTAACTAAAGGCTTCGCTATTGCCGATGAAGTACTCAAACGGCTGGATTTTGAGAACTCTCGTGCACCAACGCATTCGTGGGTTTGGCAGATAACCGCCGTATCTCTCTTTGAGCACCCAATCAAATGCCGTCCGACCAGGCTTCTCTCTAACTTTCATCATCTGCAAGGCATTGACCCGTTGAATCGGCTTTCCAAGGACAGCTTCTAATTTGGCCAAAAACTCATAAGTCTCCGGGAGTTCTGTCCCCGTGTCACAAAACACATATTCCGCTGGGAGCTCTGGATATGTCTCTTTTAAGTAAACAGCCAATGCAGCTGAATCTTTGCCACCAGAGATGCTCACCACATGTCGGATCTCTGGCTTTTCATCGATACAAGAAATCGCTTCCGCAAGACTAGCCATGGACCACCTCCTGAGCCTCCTGTGAAAATACAACCCCTGCGATTCTATGATCTGCTTCTTCACCCAAGAGGGTATTAATGATCTCTGTATCTTTGCGAAGTCGATTTAGAAGGTGGTCAGCAATCTTGTTGCGCACTTCCTCTGTAGGGTTGCTTCCATCCTTGATGGCATTGCAGGCACCTTCCAAAACCTCCCGCACATGCCCGTGAATACTAACTCGAAACCGATCAAATGACCGATCATCCCAACTTTTAATCGGGGTATAGACAACTGCTGTGATTCCCTCAACAAGATAATTATCGCTATCATAATTCGAACTCAATGAATTCAGCATTGCATTTGCTTTTGGTGAATAAACTGTATCTGGAAAACTAGCGTAGCTGTCAGACCAAGCCTTACATTGCTCCCGCAAACTTTTTCCAATCATTTCTACCTGGAGGGCTTCGCGAATCTCGCTAGCAACCTTTTTAAGATACTTACCTTGAATCGCTTCAATCTCACTTTTAGCGTCCTCAATACTGCTGATAATTTCCTTTGAACTCGGTCGATTTGTTTTAGATATTCCGAGAGCTACCAGGAGATCACGCGTTATGAGACGTGCTGGATTTTCATATTCCAACAGTGCAGTTCGTACTGCCAAAGTACCCCTCGACAGCTTCTCCGTTACACGACAGAGTCGAGGAAGAGCAGTCTTCCATTCGTACAAGCCATCCGCGAGCAATCTTAATTCGTCCGGCTCAGATCCATCAATAGTGACCGCAGAGGGAAACAAAACGGTAAGACCTTGTAGAATTTCTTTTTCAGTTTTACTGAGCTTTACAACTTCTAAAAAATATTCAGTGGGCTCTTTACACAGAGCTTCGATATCGGTAGGCCGAACATCTCCTAAATATTCACGGCCGTGCATCAGGACTCCGCTAGTAGAAAATGTCCTCATCGCACAGGCAACAATAACCGGAAATAGACCCTCACGCATTCCGAAGGGTGGACGTTTCAATTCGCCGAGAAGGTTACTGAAAGGTTTGGGCTTTCCTTCTGGCTCAGTAAAAAAGAGTTCCACTTTTTTCCAGGCCTCTTTCAAGCCAGGGTTGTCAGAAGAGATTTCTTTCGGAATCAGGAATCGCCATTCCCCTTTTTTTACTTCACCGTAAAGTCCAGAACCCAAAAGTACCGTCCGATAGAGTCCACCAACCATATTGCTATATTCATAGAGCTCGTCTGGATTATTGAATCCAAACTCAGGCAAATTGGAATTCTCTAGGATGCTAGCGGTTAGCTTCTTTCTGGCGTTAACCATAATGGACGACGGTTTGTGGCGATTTAGTGCAAAACAAAACAAACGCGGTGTCTTCGAAAATGTCTTATCTGCAATCTCGCTAATCCACACGCGGAAATCATGAATGCTGCTTGTCGAAAACAAACTGTCGCTACTTACAAATCTTGCGTTCTGTGTTGGTGTTACAACCTGCTTTAGTAACCTTTGAAGTTCTCCCCTAGTATCATCCGAATAAAGACGCAGCTCATCTTCTGCTACAGGATCAAACCCTTTGATATTTGCATTTCTCTGGAGCACTTGGACTGCGTACAGTTGCAAACAAATATCGAACAGAGCGGGTAACTTTTTATTTAGTACAACTATGTGGCTAGGGTTCTGCGTCGTATATTTTTTCGCCAGATTCTCCAAAGCACATAAATCATCTTCTTTATCATGAAGCAAATATAGAAATGCCCCATCACCTGGAATCAACCGTTCGTTGGATTCTAGCTCAAGAGCATCAGCTTTTTCCAATGACTCAGGAGTGCAAAAATAGGATCGAAAATATCTATTTACCCCATATTTATCATTGTGTTGTACGGCCCTTAAAATGGGCAGAGCATACTCAGTTCGTAAAAAGTCGACGTAATCAAATGATCCTCGGTAACTATCTACGGTTTCAGTTAACTTTTCTCTTATATGGGCATCCGTACCATGCCAGAGAATCACTTCGTCATTAAACTGACGATGATGTAACACATTGCCGCCACACAATTTCTGGATAGCCTTTAGCGCCCCGCTGCGGTTCGACTGTCCTCCTACTGCCCACTT
>CAWLAN010000048.1:0-18945 GCA_963854815.1 Planctomycetes bacterium UBA1146 | reverse complement strand
CTCGTCGCTCACGTGAAGGCGTTGCAGTTCAGCCAATCGGTGGATATTGCGGAAATCCCCCAACAGCAACGCGAACGTCTCGAGCAGCTACCAGTCCCGGCCAAAGATGACTCCGGGTCGACTCCTATCAAAGAAACCGGGACCGATTCCCGGCAGGGGAGGTAGCCCAGATGGAACATGGTTCCACCTTCGATCTCAGCACCGAGAATCGAACCCTCGGGAGTCTCTCCGGCAAGCTGATAGGCCTCGGAGCCGTGCTGGCGGCGTTTGGTCTCGTCGGTACCTTGTTGCTCGGGATGCTCGAGGGGGCGTTCGACGAGGCACCAGCGCAATCGCCTGAATCCGCTGCTTCTCACGGCGAGTCTGATCCAGCCACTGCAGCTTCCGCTGCTCAACAACAGCACCCCGCAGCGCAAGAGCAGCATCATGAAGTGATTCATGGTTTCGTCACTGAATGGAGCATCTGGCATCCGTACCTGGTCAGCGTCTGCTTCTTCCTCACCATGACTCTCGGGGCACTCTTCTTCGTGCTGATCCATCACGTCACAAATGCCGGATGGAGTACGGCTGTTCGGAGGATTGCCGAGGGGGTGTCGAGGAACGTCGTGCTGTTGGCACTCATCTTGATCCCGATCGTGACACCCGGACCTATGGGTCAACTTTACAAGTGGTTCCATCCAGATCCCGCGGACGAGATCATCGCGGTCAAGGCATCGTACCTGGACTATGACTGGTTCCTGTTGCGCCTGGGCTGTTACTTCCTCATCTGGACGATTCTGGCCTGGGGATACCATCGGTCTTCGGTTGCCCAGGACCGGGACGGGGATGTCAGTCGCACCTCGAGGATGAGCAGTTTCAGCCCGCTGGGAGTTCTGCTCTTTGCCCTGACCATCACCTTCGCGGCCTACGATCTCTTGATGAGTCTCGACGCCCACTGGTTCAGTACCATCTTCGGAGTCTACATCTTCGCAGGCAGCGTGCTCTCCTTCCATGCGCTGCTGGCTTTGATCATCGTCTGGCTGCAGGCGAATGGTCGCCTGACGCGAGCCATCACAGATGAACACATGCAAGACATTGGCAAGATGATGTTCGCCTTCACCGTTTTCTGGGCCTACATCGCGTTCAGCCAGTACATGCTTCTGTGGTACGCGAACATCCCGGAAGAAACGATCTGGTTCTTGCGTCGACAGAGTACATGGATGTGGGGATTCTGGGGCTGGATGCTCATCATCGGCCGTTTCTTGGTCCCCTTCCTGTTCCTGATGTCGAGACACATCAAGCGCAAGCGTCTGGCCATCACCATCGGTGCGCTGTGGATGCTTGCGATGCAGTGGGCTGATATGTATTACCTGGTGATGCCGCAGATTTCCGATGGCCAGCATTTCCCCTTCAAGATGGTCGATGTCACCATCGTTCTCGGAATGGCGGGCGTGTATATCATCGGCCTGGCGCTCTCACTCAGAGGGCATTCATTGATTGCAGAACGAGATCCGCGGATGCCTGAGTCGCTGGCATTCGAGAATGCCTAGAAAGGAGTCCGAAGTGAGTCAAGCAGAAACCACGACTGTCGAGATCGCTCCCGGCTCCGATGACGATCCGAGTGTGGCTCCGACCTGGTATGGAGCGGTGATCTTCCTGATCTTGTTCCTCTTCACCGTCTACTTGCTCGTGTTCCTGTCCGATCGTGAGAAGGAACTCGTATTCGATGACTCGATCCGAAGAGAAAACCGCTCGCTCCACGAAGTGCGAAAATTGCAGAATTCACAACTCGACAGTTACACCTGGACCGACAGGGAGAACAACAGGGTTTCGGTACCTCTGAAGCAGGGTCGCCAGGAGGTTCTCAGGAGGTTCGGGAATACAGGAGAGCGTTAGAGAGATGGAGATGTTGACCAGCAACCAGTACCCGAAAACGATCGATTCTGCCCGGTTCTTGCCGGGGGATTGCTCGTTGCGATGGGTGTTGTGTCTGTTGCTGTTGTTCCCCATCTCGCTTCCGGGGCAGATTCCACCGGTCGCACCTGGAGAATACGTCAATCCAGAACTCGATCCTGTTCTTCGTTCCATCGATGGGTTGACGATTCATGACCGACTCGGTAATCGATTGCCTTTCGAACGGGCGGTCCGGCTCGAGTCTGGAGAGCGAGTGGCTCTCGGGAAACTGTTCGAAACCAAGCGGCCGGTGATCCTGAACCCGGTCTACTTCTCCTGTCCGATGCTGTGCAATCTGGTGGTGGAAGGTCTGATCGACTCGGTTGCTGCTTGCGGACTGAAAATCGGCGAGGACTTCGATGTGATCACCATCAGCATCGATCCCCGGGATTCCGCCGCCGATGCACGCAATCGAGAGAACTTGCTGGTCGAGGCGCTGCAGGAGGCTGCAATCCTCTCCGGATCGGATGTATCCGGTGCCCGTGAAGGATGGAGTTTCCTGACCGGGAAACAATCAGATTTGAAGGCGATCGCCGACGCGGTGGGTTTCGAATACCGATGGAACGATTTCAACAATGAGTATGCCCATGGAGCTGGAATCTTCATCGTGAGTCCGGATGGCATCCTGACCCAGACCATCAAGGGGATCAATTACGAGCCTCAAACTCTTCGTCTCGCACTGGTCGAGGCTTCCGACGGCAAGATCGGGAGTTGGCTCGATGGCTTCGTCCTCACCTGTTTTGTTTACGACCCTTCCAAGGCCCAGTACGGGCCCGCTGCGCTCAAGGTGATGCGCCTGGGTGGAATACTGGCAATGGTGGGATTGGCTGTTTTCATGTACCTCCTGTGGCGAAGAGGCCCTCGAGTTGCAGATCCGGTGACCTCCCCACAACCACCAGGAGAGCAGTCGCCGTCATGATTCCCCTGTCCACGATGCTAGCTCAGAGCAAACCGACTTTCTGGCTTCCGGCGCCGGTTTCCAACTTTGCTGGACCGGTCGACAGTGACTTCTACTTCGTCTACTGGGTTTCCATGTTCTTCCTGGTGCTGATCACGGCGTTGCTGGTGTATTTCATGTGGAAGTTCCGGACTCCTCCGGGAGCACGTGCTCAGAGCCAGAACGACCATCACCTGATGCTGGAGTTGGTGTGGACCGGGATCCCCCTGATTCTTTCCCTGATGATGTTCTGGTACGGGTATCGAGGATACGTGGCGATGCAGACCGCTCCTTCTGATGGGATCTCGATCATCGCAGAAGCTCAGAAATGGGCCTGGAACTTCTCCTATGCTTCCAATGGCGCAGTGATTCCCGGAATGTCCGACGACTTCAATGATGTGCGTGAGAAAGTTCGATCCGGCGAGTTCACTGCCGAGCAAGCGGCCGTTGTCGAGGACAAGATCCTCGAGAAGGCCGGTCTCCATGTTCCGATGGGAGTGCCCATCGATATCACGGTGATGGCTGCAGATGTTCTTCATGCCTTTTTCATTCCCGCGTTTCGGGTCAAGAAGGACTGTGTTCCTGGAAGAACAGGCAAGGTGTGGTTCATCGCCAACGAAGCGGGGATCTACGACCTCTATTGTGCGGAGTACTGCGGGCAGGGTCACTCGCGGATGCACACCAAGGTCGTGGTCCACGAAACGGTCGAGGAGTACGAGAAATGGCTCGAGATTGCCGGTTCGTATGACGAGACGCTGCCGTTCGATCAAAACGGTGCGATCGTCTGGAAACGGCGGGGGTGCATCTCCTGCCATAGTGTCGATGGTTCGAAGAAGGTAGGTCCGTCGTGGAAGGACCTGTTCGGTTCGATGCGGAAATTTACGGCCATCGGGAGACCCGGGGAGTTGGTCGCCGATGAAGCCTACATCGAGGACTCGATCCGATATCCGATGAACCGGATCGCAGATGGCTATCCACCTCAGATGCCAGTGGTGAAACTCACCGACAAAGAAATCCTCTGGGTCATCGAATACATCAAGTCCCTGGGACAGAACTCCGGGGGGGAACAGAATCCCCGGAAGGAGAACTAGCATGAGTCAGCCTCCAATGGACGCACATTCCGATCCACAGGCCCTGGCGCCCCCGGTGGCTGCCCCTGTCGAGGCAACCGGTCCCAGTTATCTGACGGTAACGAAGACCATCTCCTCCTGGGCATTCACTCTCGATCACAAACGCATCGGGGTCATGTACCTCATCGGTGTGCTGTTCATGTTCCTGATCGGCGGGGTCATCGCCATGCTGATCAGAACCGAGTTGTTTTCGCCTCTGGCATTGATCACGCCGCTGTTTGCCGACACGGTCGAAGCGCAGGCGGATATGTACAACAAATGGTTCACCACCCACGGGGCCATCATGGTTTTCCTGGTGATCATTCCGGGCGTTCCCGCGGCGCTCGGCAACTTCGTCCTGCCGTTACTGCTGGGCGCAAAGGATGTCGCGTTTCCAAAGTTGAATCTGGGTTCCTTTTACCTGTGGCTCACCGGTGCGGTGTTCTTCCTGTACGTTCTCTTCACCGGAGGATTGGATACGGGCTGGACCTTTTACACTCCCTACAGTGCCGAGTCCGGGACGGCTGTGATCCCAGCGCTGATGGGGGTCTTCGTGCTCGGTTTCTCGAGCATCTTCACGGGACTCAATTTCATCGTCACGATCCACAAGATGCGTCCGCCAGGGATGACCTGGTTCAAGATGCCGCTGTTTTTGTGGGCGACCTACGCCACAGCGGTGATGCAGGTGCTGGCAACTCCGGTAATAGGAATCACGGTGTTGCTGCTGATTCTCGAGAGAACCCTCGGAATCGGCATCTTCGATCCGAGAAACGGCGGGGATCCGGTGCTGTTCCAGCACTTCTTCTGGTTCTACAGCCATCCGGCGGTCTACATCATGATCGTTCCGCCGATGGGGATCGTCAGTGAGTTGATCGCTGTTCACAGTCACAAGAGAATCTTTGGATACACTTACATCGCATTTTCCTCGGTGGCGATCGCTATCTTCTCGTTCCTCGTCTGGGGCCACCACATGTTCACCAGCGGCCAATCGACAACGATGAACATCATCTTCAGTGGCATCACCTTCACGGTCGGGCTTCCGTCTGCCATCAAAATCTTCAACTGGATCGCGACGATGTACAAGGGTGCCATCACACTCAATACAGCGATGCTCTATGGAATTTCCTTCATCTTCTTGTTTACGATCGGAGGACTCACCGGGTTGTTCCTGGCGGTTCTCAGCATCGATACCCACCTACATGACACCTACTTCGTGGTGGCACATTTCCATTACGTCATGATGGGTAGCGGGTTGGTTGCTTTTATCGGGGGACTGCATCACTGGTGGCCCAAAATGACAGGAAAGATGTTCAGCGAGTACTGGGGGAGGATCGCCTGCGGGCTGGTATTTGTCGGATTCAATATCACGTTCATACCTCAGTTCGTGATGGGATCACTCGGCATGCCACGGCGCTACTACACCTACGCGGACAAGTTCGAGGGCTATCACCAGCTCTCGACGATGGGGTCCTACATCATGGCCGTGGGCTTCTTCCTCATCGCTTACTACCTGATCCAGTCGCTGGTATCCGGCAAGAAGGCACCGGCTAACCCCTGGGGTGGAAATAGCCTCGAGTGGCACACGACATCACCACCTCCGCTGTTGAACTTCCACGAGGTTCCTGATGCGACCGATCCGTATGACTTCGAGAACCTGGAGTACGATCCGGTCACTGGCAATTACGAGACTATAAAGAGTGCTTGAAGCTCCTCCAAGACGGGAGAAACGATGAGCGGCGACGCACAACCGCAAGAAGCGAACCAGCAAACCGGGCATGATGATGATCATGCCGGTGGGCATGAAGATGGGCATGGTCACTCCCCGTACCAGGCGCACCACTTCGATACGATGAAGCAGCAGTTCGAGGCGGGGAAATTGGGGATGTGGCTTTTCCTGGCCACGGAGGTGCTGCTCTTTGGTGGGTTGTTCTGCTTCTACGTAGTCACCAAGTCCAACAATCCAGAACTGTTCAAGTGGGGTCACCACTTCCTCGATAAACGGTGGGGAGCGACCAATACGATGGTGCTTCTGTTCTCCTCGTTGACGATGGCGTTGGCGGTCCGCGAGGCGCAACTGGGCAGAAAGAAACGGATCCTCTTCTTCCTGGGTATGACCTTCCTGTGCGGGGGTGCCTTCATGGGGATCAAGTACATCGAGTACTCCAAGAAGTTCCACGAGGGACTCTTCCCTGGGCAGTACTTCGTCTACGAAAATATCATCGATTCCGAGGAGGCGCGTGTACATCAGCAGGAGGAGGATCTCCTCGCCCATACCGATCTGGACTTGCCCGTTGCCTCGGTCGTGATCACGGATCCCAAGACCAGGGGACAGGTTTTGCAGCCGGGACTTCCTCCATCAGGCCTGTCCTCCTCTGCTCGAGAAATTGAGCATGGAGCCGACGATGAGGTGCATACTCCCGGACTGGTCATCGCGCCATCACACTTGCCTCCGGGACCACGTCCTGCCAATGCTCATGTCTTCTTCAGCATTTACTTCTGTCTCACAGGATTGCACGGGATTCACGTGTTGATCGGGATGGCGGTCATGGTGTGGTTGGCGGTTCTGGCGTGGCAGGGTCGTTTCGGACCCGGCTACTTTACCCCTGTTGATCTCGGTGGACTCTACTGGCACCTGGTGGATCTGATCTGGATTTACCTGTTCCCCTTGCTCTACCTGGTGGAATAGGAGCACCGTTGGAAACCATCCTCAACAACGTCGATCTTCTGATCCTGTCGTCTGCGTTCCTGAGCCTCATCGCCACCGGTGTGGTCTTCAACATCATGCGCAAAGAGGTGACTCCGCATCCCGAGTTTGGACACATGACCGGGCCTACCTTGTTGCTGGTAATTCTGACGATGCTGCTGTTTTTGACCTGGTTGACAGTGGCGGTCTCGTATCTCGATCTGGGTGGATTGAACGTTGTGGTGGCGATGGGTGTGGCAACCATCAAGGGCAGCCTGGTGGCACTGTACTTCATGCACTTGCGCTGGGATCGCCCCTACAATGCGATCATCTTCGTTGCATCACTGTTGTTCCTGGGTGTCTTCCTGGGTTTCGCACTGCTCGATACTGCCGAATACAATCCGTCTCTGATCGATGATCCTTTCCTGAAGATACCTGTCGAGCAGTACGGGACCGAACAGGGCTAGTGCGGAGTTCAGGTGGCTTCGGGGCAATCAAGAACAGGAGCAGGGGGAAAAGCATTTCGGCTCCCTCCCTCGCCACTGCTGGCTCGCATGGGAATGCAACTGTTCCTGATCTCGCTGGCGATTCTGTTCGTCTCCAGCATTGTTGCCATCGTCATCATCCGAAACAGTAACCCCAACTGGGGTGTTGGTGCTCCGAGAATCCCTGACCTGGCCTGGCTCAGCACCGGAGTGTTGTTATTGGTGAGCGTCTTCTCGCAGGTGGGTCTGGCAGCGGTTCGTCGTGACTCGATCCGTTTCTTCCGCTTCTGCATGGTGCTGGTGTTGATACTGGGATTCCTGTTTTTATTTCTGCAGGAACAGGTGTGGCGCCAGATGCTGGCTGCTGGAGAGGAGAGTTCCTTCAGTGCTTCGAGCAGCCTTCATGGCTGGAGCATCTACGTGCTGGGACTATTGCATGCTCTGCACGTCGCCGGGGGTCTGATCTTCCAGGGATACGTGACGACACGTACTCTGCGCGGAGGATACTGGAGTCTCCACTGCGAGACGGTAGGCCACGTGAATCTTTACTGGCACTTTCTCGATGCGGTGTGGCTTGGACTGTTCGCGTTCTTGCTGTGGCTCGCCTAGGGATCGAGCAACGGGATCTCCCGGGCATGAATCGCAAACCACGATGTGATGACGTGGCCAACAGGATCCAGTGGTGATCCGGCCGGTTGAATCGAGGTGGGATCGGTCGGGATGCGGGCGCTCCATCGACCGTCCTGGCGTGTGACCACGACCCTCGACAGGTTGGCTCGGTCTCCTTCAGGCGGTCGGGGATCATGCGGATAAAGGGGTCGGTCGACCAGTCGATAGGTGCTATAGGGTTCCTTCTTGTAGTAGCGTCGGTGGCTCTCGACCATTCCCAGTACGTCGGTTTCTGGATGGGATTGGCGCCATTTGTTCCAACTGGTCAACTGAAACGGAATCAGATCCAACCATTCTCCTGCTCGATCTCCGGAGATGACTTTCCCATCGGTTGGACTCCACAGACTCTCGCGGGGCCGGCCTCCCGGTCCGAGCCGTTCGTGGATGAGCATGCAGCAATCCACTACCAGTCCGCTCGAGCCAAACATCAGCGGTTCGGAGTTGTCGGAGATCGGTCTCCTGAAGACGGTGGTGGTCTCGGAGATCGGGTGGTGGACGACGCAGATCGGTATTCCGCCAAACACGTCATTGACCACCTCGTGCCACTGAAGGATTCGCAGCGGATAAGCACGAGCTTTACCATCGATGACGACCCCGATCACCTCACTCGTCGAGATGAGAAATCGGGTCCTGAAATTTTTTCCCAGATCATCGACGGTGTCGGTGTCCCATATCGGGGGTTCATCGATGGGGATCACTTCCTCTGGAGCTCCGAATCTAGTGAGGGTTGGATCGGAACGCAGATCGGGAGTGAGTTTGAATCCGTTCGAGAAAGTCGCATCCGGGCCGAGTTTTTCGCGCTCCTCGATGGCTCGCATGAGTGGAGGGATTCGCCATACGATCACCGCGGCGCACATCAGTACCAGCAAGCCCATCAACCACAGAGGCGGCATCATGCGTGGACGACCAGAGCCCGGTTGCGAGTCATTGTCGAGGGTCATCAGGGAATACTCGGGTTAGCGACAAGAGCGCCGAGAACCAGGGGAAGGTAGAGCAGACTGGCGAGGAATAGACTCCTTGCCGCAGAACGCCGGCGTGTTCGTGCCAGTGAGAAGGCACGGAAGGTGAGGTAGGCACCGGCTGCTGTCGCCACCGCGAGGTATCCAGCTCCGGCGGCACCGGCAAGGACCGGGATCAGGCTCACCGCCCACAGCACCAGCGACCAGATCAGTGCAACCCTGGCGGTGCGGTGTCCTTCCGGATCAACCACCGGAAGCATGCGGAAGCCTGCCCGTTCATATTCCTCCCGATGCATCCAGGCGATGGCGAGGAAGTGTGGGATCTGCCAGAAGAACAGAATTCCAAACAGCGACAGCCCGACCGGATGCAGGATAGGGGCACCGGTGCTACACCAACCGATGAGCGGAGGTAAGGCTCCGGGGATCGCACCGAAAAGGGTGTTGAGGGTCGATCTTTTTTTCATCGGTGTGTAGACGAGGATGTAGAGCACCAGACTCAGTATTCCCAGGAGCGATGCCAGTGCATTTCCGCACAGGTAGAGAAGCAGGGTGCCGATCACTCCGGTGCTGATGGAGTAGGCCAGGATGACCTTTCCGCCGATGCGACCGGTGGCGGTCGCTCGATCGGCGGTCCTGCGCATCAGTTGATCGGAAGCTCGTTCCCACCACTGGTTCAGAGAGTTGGCGGCTGCCGCCAGCAGTGCAGTGCCGCCGGCCACTCCCAGCAACTGGATGAGCCGCTCGAGCATCTCCGGCGTGGTCAAGCCGTACGGGGCTCGGGGAAGAAAGGGCCATGCAGCAGCGACACCGAGCGCCGCTGTGATGACGACCAGTAGCGTCAGTCGCGGCTTGGCCAGCTGGTACAGGTCTGAGGCCAGTCCGGGGACAGTTGGGTCCGATGTGCCTGAACTGTCGTGTTGTTCCGCCTGCGGCGATGGGGTCACACCAACTCCTCTCCCGACCACTGCAACCCGAAGTGTAGGGGTAGAATGCAGGGGCGACCACCGGAGCCGGGCAGTGGCCGGGATTGCTTGACGAGAGCACTTCCAATGGCGAGAATGTAATAAGGACCAAAATGGTACTGATTCGTGGGAACGACGCATCAGGCCGTTCGAGAGCGCTATCGGGGATCGGAGCCTTTTTCCCTGCTTCTACTAGTGATGGGAGGATGCCGGTGTTTCGTATCAACAGACAAACGGATTTCGGAATTCTCATCCTGACCTCGCTGGTCCAGGGATCGCTGTCACTGACTGCGGCACATCGGGACGAGGACGAATCGTCCCGTCTGCTGTCGGCTCCCGAGATCGCGGCGGCGACGGGGCTCTCGTTACCCAATGTCAGCAAGATTCTCAAGGCGCTGGTTCGCGGTGGAATCCTCGAGTCGCTCAGGGGTGTCCAGGGAGGATATCGACTGCTTCGCGATCCGCACTGGATCACGATTCAGGAGATCATCGAAACTCTCGATGGACCCATCTCGCTGACACAGTGCGCCGATACGGGACCCGACGAATGTGATGTCGGGACTTTCTGTCCGATGAGTGCCAACTGGCGCTACATCAATGATCGTGTCCGTGAAACGCTCGAGGGGATTACGCTGGCACAGATGGCCGTACCAGGTGGGGTTCTCGCCTCGGTTGCAGGCCAACAGTCCGAGGATCCGATGGAGGAAAGAGATGTCTGAAGCCAAGGAGTTGCAGGAACTCGCCGACAAGGAATACAAGTTCGGATTCGTCACCGATGTGGAATCCGATTCCATCCCTGCTGGACTCGACGAAGGGACGATTCGCGAGATCTCTCGTCGCAAGGATGAACCGGATTGGCTGCTGGAGTTCCGTTTGAAGTCTTATCGCTACTGGCTCACCATGAAAGATCCTTCGTGGGCCAAGGTCGATCGAAATCCCATCGACTATCAGCAGATCATCTACTACAGCGCACCGAAGCCAAAAAAGACGTTGGATAGCCTCGACGAGGTCGATCCTGAACTTCTCGAGACCTTCGAGAAACTGGGAATCTCCTTGAACGAGCAGAAACGTCTCTCCGGCGTCGCTGTCGATGCGGTCTTCGACAGCGTGTCCGTGGCGACAACCTTCAGCGACAAGTTGGCCGATCTCGGGATCATCTTTGGTTCCTTTTCCGATGCGGTGAAAAAGCACCCCGAACTGGTTCGCAAGTACCTGGGCTCGGTGGTTCCCTACACCGACAACTTCTTTGCCGCGCTGAATTCTGCGGTTTTCTCCGACGGTTCCTTCTGTTACATCCCCGCAGGTGTTCGTTGTCCGATGGAACTTTCCACCTACTTCCGCATCAACGCGGAGGGAACGGGACAGTTCGAGCGTACGCTCATCGTGGCCGATGACCGTTCTACCGTTTCCTATCTCGAGGGATGCACGGCACCGATGCGAGACGAGAACCAGCTTCATGCTGCTGTCGTGGAACTGGTGGCGCTGGAAGATGCGACCATCAAATATTCGACGGTGCAGAACTGGTATCCGGGCGACGCCGAGGGAGTCGGGGGCATCTACAACTTCGTGACCAAGAGAGGCCTGTGTAAGGGGGATCGATCGAAGATCTCCTGGACCCAGGTCGAGACTGGCTCGGCGATCACCTGGAAGTATCCATCCTGTGTTCTCAAGGGGGAGCAGTCCGTCGGAGAGTTCTACTCCGTGGCTCTCACCAATAATTACCAGCAGGCCGATACCGGCACCAAGATGGTCCACATTGGCAAAGGAACCACCAGCACCATCATCTCCAAGGGGATCAGCGCTGGTCACGGGCAGAACACCTACCGAGGCCTGGTCGATGTGAAGAAGGGTGCCGAGGGTGCGCGAAATTACTCCCAGTGCGATTCGATGTTGCTGGGTGATCAATGCGGAGCTCATACCTTCCCGTACATCGAGGTTCGAAATCCGAGTGCCAAGGTCGAGCACGAGGCGACCACTTCGAAGATCGGAGAAGACCAGATCTTTTACTGTAACCAGCGTGGGATCTCCACCGAGGACGCTGTCTCGATGATCGTGAACGGATTCTGCAAGGAGGTGTTCAGTGAACTCCCGATGGAATTCGCAGTCGAGGCGCAGAAGTTGCTCGCCGTGAGTCTCGAGGGGAGCATCGGTTGATGAACCACAAGAAGGAACAGCTGTTACTCGATGTGCAAGACCTCCACGTTTCTGTGGATGGTACCGAAATCCTGCGGGGGCTGAATCTCCAGGTGAAGGCGGGAGAGATCCACGCCATCATGGGACCGAACGGCTCCGGAAAGAGTACTCTCGCGAACGTGTTGGCGGGACGTGAAGAATACCAGGTGGATCGTGGAACCGTTCGCTACAACGGTCTTGATCTTCTCGAACTCTCCGCCGACGAGCGCGCTTGCGAGGGGATCTTCATGGCATTCCAGTATCCGGTCTCCATTCCTGGCATCTCGACCGCTTACTTCCTTCGTAGCGCACTCAATTCCATCCGACGTTATCGGGACGAATCCGAAGTGGATCCGATAGATTTCCTGGAGATGATCCGCTCCAAGATCGAGCTGGTCGGGATCGATGAAAAATTGCTCCAGCGTGCCGTCAACGACGGATTCAGCGGCGGAGAGAAGAAGCGCAACGAGATCCTACAGATGGCGGTTCTCGATCCGAAACTGGCGATCCTCGACGAAACCGATTCCGGACTCGACATCGATGCGCTGCGCATCGTTGCCGAGGGGGTCAACTCATTGCACGCAGATGATCGTGCCATCATTGTGGTCACACACTATCAACGACTGCTCGATCACATCGTTCCGGATCATGTTCATGTGCTCTCCGAAGGCAAGATAGTGCGGTCGGGAGACAAGACCCTCGCACAAGAACTCGAACGTGTAGGTTACACCGGGCTCGGGGTGGACGACGCCAGGGCCAGGACCTAGGAGGCGCCTTGGCAACTGAAGCCATCGATTTCTGGACTGATACAGTGCGCGCCACCGCGCAGCGTCTCAACGAGGCCGAAGACGGTCTCCGTGAGCGACGTGAGGGTGCTCTACAGCGTTTCCAGGCGAACGGGTTTCCTGGTCGAAAAGATGAGGAGTGGCGATACACCCCGCTCAAGAAACTGGCCAACGGTCCTTGTCATCAACTATTGCCTGGTTCAACCCGGATCCCTGTTCAAGCAGACCTGCCCATCGAGGCGGTCGCCCGGGTCGTGCTCGTCAACGGTGAGTTTCAGGAACAACTATCTGATTTCTCGTCTCTTCCGGCTGGAATCAAGGTCGCTTCCCTGGCCAGTCTCCGGAAGCAAGATTCTGGCGCAATCGTCGATTTTCTTTCCAGTTCTTTTCCACAGCAAAATCATCCTTTCGAGAGTCTTTCCGATGCGATGCTCGATGACGGCATCTGGATCGACGTTACCCCTGAATGTCGTGATGAAGTGGCAACGATCCACATTCTGCATGCCTTCGATGGCTCCCGAGGAGCGGGATCAGCTCATGTCACGGGGACCATCCGGTGCGCACCGGGGACTCGGCTACGTGTGATAGAAGAGGTTCGATCTGAAGGTGAGGTGCTCGGGAACATTCGCTGGGGAGTGGCCCTGGGAGAAGACGCAACCATCGACAGGGTCCGAGTCATTCGCCCGGGTTGCGATACCATTTTCCATGGCACGAGAGTCGTTCAGCAAGCTGGTTCTCGCTTCCACGATCTGATGGTCTGTTCCGGATCCAACCTGGTCCGCAACGAGATTCTTACCATCCACTCCGGACCCCGTTGTCACGTCGAACTGCTGGGAATATACACGGCTCGGGGAATAGAAGTTGTCGACAACCACACCACCATCGAGCATGCGGCGGAAGATTGCACCAGCCGGGAGATTTACCGCGGGGTTCTGTCTCAGAAGGGGCGTGGAATCTTCACTGGAATGATCCACGTCCATCCGGATGCTCAGCGAATCGATGCAAAACAGTCCAATGACACCATCCTCCTGTCTCGTGATGCGGAGATGAACTCCAGGCCTCGTCTGGAGATCTACGCCGATGATGTGAAGTGCACTCATGGGGCTACGGTTGGCGAACTGGACGAGGAAGCGCTTTTCTATCTCCGATCCAGGGGGATTCAACTGGACGAGGCCCGCAGGATGCTCGTCAGGGCTTTCGCTTCGGAGGTTATTTCCGGGTTGGATCCAGAGGAGTTGCGTGAATTCATCGTCGCGGAACTCGAGCAATCCATCCCAGAAGGCGGGGAGTGTGCTCCTTGAATCGACAGTCTCGAATCGACGACCCAGGAGCAACTTCGCTCGATCTCGCCACGGTGAAGTCGTTGTTCCCGTGCTTGCATCAGCAGGTCCACGGCAACCCGCTCGTCTATCTCGATAGCGCTGCAACGACCCAGAAACCCATCTCCGTTCTGGAAGCGATGGACGGGTATTACCGTGAAAATTGCTCGAACATACATCGGGGACTCCACGCCCTCAGTGAGAGGGCGACGGCGAAATACGAGCAGGTCCGGAACAAGGTCGCAGCATTGCTGCGAGCTCCCGATCCTCGCGAAGTGATCTTCACCCGGGGGACCACGGAATCCATCAATCTGGTCGCCCGGACCATCGGCAGAGAACGTGTCGGTTCCGGCGACGAGGTTCTGATCAGTGCGATGGAGCATCATTCCAACATCGTCCCATGGCAGATGCTGTGCGAGGAACAGGGAGCGACCCTCAGGGTGATTCCCTGTTCCGACGAGGGTGATCTGATTCTCGATGAACTTGTCGACCTGATCTCGGAGAAGACCCGGATCGTCTCCATCGGCCATGTTTCCAATGCCATCGGCACCGTCAATGACGTGAAGCAGATCATCCAGGCCGCCAGGGAAATGGGAGCACTGACCGTGGTCGACGCGGCGCAGTCTGTACCACATATGAACATCGACGTGGAGGATCTCGGTTGTGATTTCCTCGCTTTCAGTGGCCACAAGGTGTACGGGCCAACGGGTTCCGGCGTTCTCTGGGGACGACTCGATTTGCTCGAGTCGATGAAGCCCTGGCAAGGTGGCGGGGACATGATCCGGACCGTTTCCTTCGAGAAAACGACTTATGCGGAGGTCCCTCTGAAGTTCGAGGCGGGAACGCCGGATATCGCTGCGGTGATTGGCCTCGGTGCTGCGCTGGATTTTGTCAAAGAGATCGGGCTCGATGCGATCTACGCTCATGAAAAAGATCTTCTCGATGATGCAGTAGCCAAGTTGGATCAGGTGTCTGGAGTGCGAATTGTCGGACGTCCGGCGCATCGGGCCTCATCCATCTCCTTCGTACTCGATGGTGTTCATCCTCACGATGTCGGGACAATCCTGGATCAGAAGGGTGTTGCTGTGCGTGCCGGTCATCACTGCGCAATGCCATTGATGAAACACTTTGGTTTACCTGCGACCATTCGAGCTTCGTTTGGTGTATATAGCGAGTCGGATGATGTGGATTCTCTCGTCGAAGCGATCGATGAGGTAAAAGGGATCTTCCGATGAATGATTTTCGAGAACTCTACCAGGAGATGATCCTCGATCATTACCGGTCCCCTCGCAATTTCGGCCCGCTCGAGAACCAGAACCTATCAGCTCGGGGATATAACCCTCTGTGTGGAGATGAGGTGGAAATTCACCTCTATCGTGATGGTGACGGAATCTTGCGCGATATCTCTTTCGAGGGGTGTGGATGTGCCATCTCGACCGCATCCGCTTCGATTCTGTCGGAGGTATTGAAGGGTAGACCAGAAAATGAAGTTCGCGATATCTTCGAGGAGTTCCACAAGATGATCACTGAAGACGGAACTGCACCCGAGAGAGAAGGGTTGACGAAACTGAAGGTATTTTCCGGAGTGAAAAAATTTCCCGTCCGGGTCAAATGTGCGACTCTTGTCTGGCACACGCTCATCCAGGCCCTCGATGAGAAAGAGGAGGAGGTCTGTACCGAATGACGTCTGATCAAGAAAGCACAAATGGTGGCGATTCTTCTCGGGGCGAAAACCTGCCCGAGGTCGAACTGCGCCCTGCAGGTCTTCAGGCCGAGCAGGGGACCCTCGAGGATCGTGTAATAAAAGCGATGGAGTCCTGCTTCGATCCGGAGATTCCCGTCAACATTTACGAACTGGGTCTGGTTTATCGAGTCGACATCGCCGGTTCGAAAGTGGATGTGGAGATGACCCTCACTTCTCCGGCCTGTCCTGTTGCCGGCACCCTGCCGGGGGAACTGGAGCAGAAAATCGCCGCTGCCGAGGGTGTCGAGGAGTGCTCGGTCGGGGTGGTCTGGGATCCGCCGTGGACTAAAGATCGGATGACGGAGGGTGCCAAGTTGCAACTGGGGATGTTCTAGACCGCAACCTTTCCCGGGCCTACTGCTTTCGCGGAGTCAGATATCTCTTCAGCAGCAGCACGGCGGTTTCTCCGGGTGGCAGCCCGGCCAGTTCTTTTGCGATGATATTCAGCAAGGTGATGCGCCGGGATCGATCGACTCGACCGATCTGTTTGGCGCGATTCAGCAGTCGCTTCCCGTATCCCAGGTACGGGCGGCAGGTCTCATCCCAGCGTGTTTTCATACGCGGTCCCAATTTCTCGAAGTACCGCTTCGCCGCCACCAGTTCCGCGCTTCCTCTGGCGTACTCGCCGTTTTGGTAGTGTTTGCTGGCACGCTCCAGGTGAATCTCGAAGAACTCGAGATTGAGGCGCGTGGCACGCGATGGGGCTCTTTTCTCGATGAGGGCTTCGAGTAGCGACTCGCTGTCCTGGAAGGGGATCTCCTTGTCGAGCTGGCCGAGCAGTTCTCCATCGGCAGAGAAGAAGAGCGCTGCCGGGAGCAACTCGGGAAGTTCGATTCCTTGCAGCAACTTCTCGCTACCTGTGTGCTCCATACAGCGACAGATTCTCAGCACAGGACAGCGCCAGCGCGGCTGTGCTTCCTCGTTATCACGGACGCGTTCCTCCTGGTGCCGTGTTCCGTCCGATGCCGGCAGCCAAACGATGGCCGGAACCGATTCCTCCTCGAGTACTTTTAGATATGTTTGATCGAGGATTCGGTTGGAAGCCCATGCCTGGGAAGCGGGTTCACCGTCGCGGAGAATCCACAGCAGAATCGGAACCCGGCGATCTCTGGCTTCCTGTTGTGCCTCTACCAGTCGATCTCCGGACCAGCGGATCGGAGGAACCCCTCGGTTCTGTTCCCACAGGGGAACGAGTGGCGCAGGATCGTCGAGTTTTTCCTGTGCGATGGGATCACCCTGGATGGGAGTCAACAGGGTGAGAGCGAGCAGCAAAGAGTACATGGTGCCTCCGGGTGCAGGAGCGGCAGTTCCGGGTTGGAACGGACCGTCCCCATCAGGGAATTTTACCATCCGGAGCAAAATGCGGCGTATTCAGGGCGTATTCGCGTCCAGGGGCGCCAGATCCTGGTTTGTTATCGCCTTGGAGAGGGCTCGCGGCCAGCGACGGCCATTGAGGATCTTGCCGATGCCACCACTGCGGACGAACCACTCGTAGGTGAGATAGCCGATCAGTGTGGTCGAGCACAACGTGATGAGGAACTTGGGAAACGCACCCAGCGATTGATGGACGAGCAATCCCGGGATCAAAACGGTGAACGGCAGATGGATGATGTAGACCCAGTAGGAGCCATCGACGATGTAACGAATGCGTGGAATCTCGCGATTCGTGATGAGCAGGCACAGACCGAGAAAGCCCCAGATACCGTTCCACATCATCAGGGCCGAGAGACTTGCGCCAACCCACAGAACCGTCTCCCGATCGGGAGTCTCGACGCCGAGCGTTGCACAGATCGATCTGGTGAGATCTCCGGCAGGCAATCCGATCCACTGCACAAAAAACTCCAGCCAGAAGGGGAACAAGAAGATCGTCACCAGGATCGAGCCGATGCACCGTGGCCAACTTCGCAACCTGTCCAGATGAGCTCGCTGGTTCCAGAAGGAGAAGCCGCACAGATAGATGAAACCGTAAACCAGAAAGGAAGTGGATTCGGGAATGAAGGTGACACCGGTCACCAGCAGGCCCGCTGTATTTTTGAGGAAGAAGACCAGCGGCAAGCACAGGAGCAGTGTTCCCCCGGGAATCGTTGTCAAGAAACCGAGCATCCGGGTGGGGACGGTGCGAACCTCTTGTGACAAGAAGCGGCGTCCAACTCTGATCAGCAGATAGGTTCCGATGCAGTAGAGGAGCAGGTAGTAGAGGAACCACAGATGGATCGTGACCGGTGGAAACAGGTATGCGACATCTAGCGAGGAAACGGCCCCGACACCGGCTTCAATGGTCCCTCCGTATCGGGAACCGTTGGCAAAAGCAAATGCTGAAATCGTCAGCGGCAGCATCAGGGGCAGGAAGAGCAGCATCGGTAGCCCCAGTCGAGAGAGGCGATTGGAAATAAAACTGCCATCTCCTCGTCGTTCGACCAGCAGTGCCGAGAAGAAGCCAGCGATGAACATGAAGATCGGCATCCGCCAGACGTGGATGAAGAGGATCAGCAGGCCGAAGAAGGAACTCCCTTGGGGGTCGCGAAAGTTCCAGATCGCATCAGGGGGAGAGTCCTGGTAACTGCAAGCAGAATGCAATACCAGACCCAGTAGCATCATCGCTGCCCGTAGCCCATCGAAGGCATGAAGGCGTGGTACGGCAGTCAGATTTGATTCGTTCACGTGTCGGTCCTCGAGCGCTTCAGGGTTGCAAGATCGAACGCAGTAACAGTCCGAAATTGCCGTGAGTCCATGACCGGTAGTGGGGACGGAAACCGAAAAGATGGATTCGGCCCTCTCCCACCTTGGCAGTGACCCAGGCGGTGGCCCCGGCGATCACCTCCGGATTCTCTACCCACCCTGACAGCAGGATGCTCTGTACCGGGAAACTCAGCAGGCTCTTGATGGGACCGACTTCGGAGTTGGCTTCTGGATCTACCTCTTTCATTCGCCAGGCCAGGGAGCGGGAGAAAAAGATCGAGATCGAATCGGGGAGCCCCGCAGTCCATTGTGTTGACCGATGCGGGATCGTTCTCAGTATCGATCCAGGGCACTTGAAACGAACCTCCCCGCTGCTCGGGTTTGCCGGCTCGAGCGGAAGATCGAACAGGTCGATGGCGAAAGTGGATGAGCGGCCGGTGCAGATGAGGCGACCACCGCCGCGGACGAACTCCTCGATGGCGATGACTCCCTCGGGAGCGAGACCTCCCG
>CAWLAN010000047.1:0-19083 GCA_963854815.1 Planctomycetes bacterium UBA1146 | reverse complement strand
CCTCTCCGTCGACAGCTTCTACGACAACTGCAACTCCGACTCGGCCAGCTCGGCATGCAACCAGGATTCCCATGACGCACGATTTCGCATCGCTTCGGTGCTGAGCCTCCAGCCGCCGTTCCAGGCCATCCCGGTGGGGAACCTGGAGATCCTGCGCTTCGCGCTCCTCTACAGCGGTGGCTGGATCGATGCCGACTACGGCCCCAACACCCTCATCGGTGATCTCGACGGAACCACCGTCGAGATCGGTATCGAATTCGATCCACTGTGGTCGGTAGCGACCTTCTCCGACGCCACCGAGCAGTTGCTCTCCGCCGGAGCCTTCATCCCCTTCCCCATCGTCACACCCATCACGTTTCAGCGTGGGGATGCCGATGGTTCCGGCAACCACGACCTCACCGATGTGATCGTCATGTTGCTACTCATCTTCGAGGGTCAGACAGTGCCCTGTCTCGACGCAGCAGATGCCACCGATGATGGCCTGCTCGATCTCAGTGACCCGGTGCTGTTGCTGGAGATTCTGTTCGGATCGCTGAGTGAGGGACCGGCGCCGTGGAACGCCTGCGGCACCGATCCGACCGCAGACCCCCTCGCCTGCGCCGCCGAACCCAGCTCCTGCAACTGAGTTCAAATCAACACGCCTGCGCCTGCCTTAGCCGACCGTCACCTAGGAGTCGATGGTCCGCAACACCGCCCGCACCGGGCTGGCGTCGAATCCGGTCAGTTTCAGCGGCAGCGCGATCAGTTCGTAGATGCCATCCTCGACCCCTTCGAGAAAAAGCCCCTCGAGGATCAGAATGCCGGTACGACGACAGGCATCGTGCGATGGCAGATCGGTCGAGTCGGCGACATCGACGCTGGGTGTATCGACCCCCAGCAACTTCACCCCATCCTCTGACAACTTCTCGATCAGTTGGGGACTGATGCCGGCGAAGTCGCCGCCCCAGTGATCGGGATCGGGATGGGTTCCGGTCGCCAGGATCAGCCGCTCTTCTCGGACAGCCCGCGGTAGTTCCTCGATCACCGATCCTCGTTCTGCATCGATGCGCATCACGTCACAAGGACCGATGCATCGCTCGAGCGCCACCGCCTCGATACTGATGCCATCGATATCGTAGTGGCTCGGTGCATCGAGGTGACTGCCGACATGAACCGTCGAACGCATCGTCGACAGGGTCAGGTTGTCGTCGTTGCGTAGATCGAGCAGCACTTCGCGAGTCAGTGGTGAATCGCCCGGAAATACCGCAATCGACGGGTTGAGAGCCGCAGAGATATCGATGAGGGTCAAGGTTTCGCCTCACATCCGCGAACGGATCGCCCACAGGTCAGGAAACAGCGGCTGGAACAGGGTTTTCTTGAGGAAATCAATTCCGTCGCTGCCACCGGTACCGATCTTGGTGCCGATGGTGCGCTCTGCCAGTTTCACGTGGCGGTAACGCCACTCCTGCAGCCCCTCATCCAGGTCGGTGAGTAACTCGAGCATCACAGAGAAATCCGGCTTGTCGCGGTACATTCGTAGCAACTCCTCCTGCACCGCGTCATTGCCAGTGATCGCTTCGCGCACATCTCGATCGAGAACCTCGGCCGGGATGTCACAACCGCTGCGAGAGAGGAACCCGTGCAGCGCATCTTGCAGTGCCCGTGCCTCGAACGCCGCGGCCAGTTCATCCCGTAACGGGACCTCGTCACTGATGGACTCGAGAATGCGGGCGCGTTTGAATCCGAGACGAAACTCGAGGATCCTGAACTGCACCGACTGGAGCCCACTGGCAGTATCGAGACGATCCCGGAAGGACAGGAACGAGAGTGGCGTCATCGTCTCCAGGATATCGACCTGCTGCACCAGGGTCTTCATCACCATCCGCATGCGCTTCAACGTCGCGATGCAGCCCCATAGATCGTCTGCATCGAGACGCTCCTCGGCGCGATCCAGTTCATGAAGGAACTCCTTGAACCACAACTCGTAGGTCTGGTGAATGACGATGAACAACGTCTCGTCATGTTCGGGCGGCTCGGAACGCGGTACCTGAAGAGCGAGCAGTTTTTCGAGTTCTAGATAACTGTGGTAGGTCAAGGTCATGACATCCTCCAGATTGCGATGACCGCCGCCACGATGCTGACGATGAGCAAGGTCATCGAGAGGCGGATGATCTTCTGCTGCCGACGTGCAATCTCGACCGCCTCCGTGTAGGGAGTGTTCGAGAAGGAAACCATCGAGTAGAGGGGACGGTACCAGCCTGGAAGCACAACCTGCAGCAGATTTGAAAGTTTCTTGCCGAGCAGGAAGATGGGGCTGGCGACGTGATCACGCATCTCGTGGAAGTTGGATAGGGCAAGATCAGCGATGGCGTTGCCATTTTCGATCCGTAGTCGCTCGTAACTGCATAGCGCAGCGGCCTGGTCATCGGGCTGTTTTTTCAATTCCTCACACAGGATGCGCACATCCTCGAAGCCGGCATTCATCCCCTGGCCGTAAAAGGGAACGATTGCATGGGCGGCATCCCCGATCAGGACCGTCTTGCCGACCACCCACGGCTTGCAGCGGATGGTCACCAGCGTCGAAGGGTTCGCCGCCAGGTACTGCTGCTCGAGATCGGGCACCAGCTCCAGAACATCGGGGAACCACTGCTGGAAGAAACTCCGCACCTGATCGGCATCCTGGAGATCAGCGAAGCAGTACTCCCCCTCCAGAGGCCAGAAGCAGGTCCCGGTGAAGGAACCGTCATCGTTGGGTAGAGCGATCATCATGAAGGAACGCCGCGGCCAGATGTGAAGTGCGTTCTTGTCGAGACGAAAACCACCGTTATCCGCCGCCGGGATGAAAAGTTCCATGTATCCATGACTCAGGTAAGACTCGTCAAAGTCGAACTGATCGTCGCACATCAAAGCCTGACGAACTGCCGAGTTGGCACCATCAGCACCGATGACCAGGTCCGCTGTCGCTTGAAAAGTTTCATCTGTTCGATCATCGATGAAGGTGGCTGTTGCGGCATCGGGATCGACACCGGTGCAACGCCGGTGAAAATGCAGGTTGACCTGCTCTTCTCGATCCGCCTGCTCGATGAGCAACTGGTTCAACCCACCACGGGAAATGCTATGGATGTTTTCCTCTGGATTGGCGGAGTAGGGCTGGAAAGACTGCGACTGATCACGGGAATGCATCCTGCGCCCGCGCATCGGTACCGCCATCTCCAGGGCACGTTCGCGCAACCCGACCCGGTGCAGCCCGGTCAGTCCACGAACCGAGATGGCGAGATTGATGCTCCTGCCGTGGACCAACTTGGCCTCACGGATATCCCCGCGACGTTCGTAGAGATCGACGCGATATCCATCCCTGGCCAGCGCCAGAGCTGCCAGCGCACCGGTGAGTCCTCCCCCGATAACGATGACCCCACGAGATGACATTTCAGTCGCCTCCCCGGCCCGTTTCCACCCGCGCTTCCTGCTCGAGCACGGCAGTGAAACGATGGATCTCGTCAAAGGTGTTGTAGAGAGGAGTCGGTGCGATCCTGACCACATCCGGTGGACGGAAATCGGTCACGATCCCCGCATCGGCCAGTGAAGACTGCAATGCCTGACCATCTCCGAACACCCGTATGGAAAGCTGCGCTCCGCGACGATGTGGTTCGCTCGGAGTGATGATCTGGTAGTGGCTCGACCCGATGGCCTTGATCTGTTGTTCGAGATAACCGGTCAGGCGCATCGATCGTTCCCTCAATGCGGCCATTCCCGCTTCATCGAAGATGGACAGTGAAGAATGCAATGGCGCCATCGAGAAGATGGGCGGATTGGAAACCTGCCACCCCTCGGCACCCGGTTGAGCGATGAACTCCGGATTCTCATCCATCTGGAATCGGGTTGCTGGATCGTTGCCCCACCAGCCGGCCAGCCGTACCAGTTGCTGGTTGTGGGCGTGTCTTTCATGAACAAAAGCCCCCGCTACCGCACCTGGACCTGAATTGCAGTACTTGTAGGTGCACCAGGCAGCGAAGTCGACTCCATCGTCGTGCAGGTCGAGATCGAGATTTCCTGCTGCATGCGCCAGATCGAGACCGAACGGGATGCCGTGCTCCTGACAGCGCGTGGCGATGCTTTTGATGTCGTAGGCCTGACCGGTGTAGTAGTTGACCCCGGCAAACATCACGAGGGCGAGTTCGTTTCGGTGCTCATCGATCGCCCCGAGGATGTCCTCATCACGCAAGCAGTTGTCCCCTTCGCGCGGTTTGAGGACCACCATCGCATCGAGAGGCTCGAGGCCGTGCCAGCGTGCCTGCGACTGGAGAGCATAACTATCGGAAGGGAAGCATGGCGAATCGCAGAGGATCTTGATCCGCTTCGACTCCGGTCGATAGAAGGAGGCCATCAGGAAGTGCAGATTCGCCGTCAGGGTGTTCATGAAGACCACCTCGATCGGCTTTGCGCCCACCAATCGTGCCCCGTGCTGGCGGAAGGATTCGTGATACGGCAACCAGGGGCGCCTTGCCTGCAGATGGCCAGCGACCGCCAGATCGCGCCAGTCCTCGAGTTCCGCGGTGACATCATCGAAAGCTGTCTTTGGCATCAATCCCATCGAGTTGCCGCTGAAGTAGATGAGCGGATCGCCACTGGCATCGGTGGGAATGTGAAACCGTTGCCGGAAAACACCCAGAGGATCGTTTTCGTCGCGAGCGATGGCGTCCTGTCGGCTCAACTCTTTATCATCCCCCATCAACTGGCCCCCGCCGCCCCACTCTGGAACACCGAGGACTCCAGACCGAGGAAATCCAGCGCCGTTCCACCGAGCATCTGTTGCTTCTGCTCGTCGGTGAGCGATTCCATCTGCTCGATCAGTTTGCCAGGATGATCCTCACCCAGCGGGAAGGGGTAATCCGTTCCCAGCGCAAGACGATCGGTGCCGAAGATATCGATCAAGAAATCGAGCGATGAAGAATCGTGAACCAGCGTGTCGAGGTAGAAACGGTCGGTGTATTCCCGCGGCGAACTGCAACCGTTGACACCACACAAATCAGGACGGGCGTGAAAGCCCTTCTCGATGCGGGCAAGAGTTCCAGGAAAAGAACCACCACCGTGGGCGAAACAGATCTTCAGTTCAGGTAGCCGATCGAGAACCCCACCGAAGATGACCGAGCAGATGGCAAGACTCGTCTCCGCCGGCATCCCCACCAACCACGGCAGAAAATAGGAACCCATTCTGTCAGCACCGAGCATGTCCCACGGATGGATGAAGATGGAGGTGCCCAGGGCGGCAGCTCGTTCGAAGAAGGGGAACAGTTCCGGGGCATCGAGGTTCCACTCGCCACAATGAGTGCCGATCTGGAGTCCAGGAAAATCGAGTTCCTGAACACAACGCTCCAGTTCTTCGATGGCCAGTTGCGGATCTTGAAGTGGCACCGTCCCGAGGCCGATGAAGCGGTCCGGTCGGTCTTTCACCACCTCGGCGATGTGGTCATTGAGGAAGCGCGACAGATCGTGTGCATCGGCTGACTTCGCCCAGTAACTGAACATCACCGGAACGGTCGAGAGTGCCTGTACGTCCACCCCATGCCGATCACAGTCCTCGATGCGCCGCTCAGGACTCCAGCAACGATCATCGACCTCGCGGAAGAACTCGCCATCCTTCCACAATCGTGCACAGCAAGGCGCGTGATGCTCGATGCTGACGAAACCATCGTAACCGTAACGCTGTGCCAGGTCGGGCCACTGCTGGGGCAAGATATGGGTGTGCAGATCTATCTTCAGTGACAAGGAGCCCTCCCTGCGGCGAGACTAATCGTCGCTCTTGACGGAAGGTTGGACGACGGCTCCGCAACTCGAACAGGTTCGATTCGCCTCATCCGCCCAGAAATTCTCCATCAGTGGCTTCAACTGACGAACGATGTCGACCAGATGGAACTGGGAATGAAAAACCAACTCGTCACATTCATCGCAATAAACGACGAACTGGTCCTCCATCGTCTCAGGACGCTTTCGCTCCACCACCATGCCGATGGTGTTCGCCCCTCGCTGAGGAGAATGAGGAATCCTTGGCGGTAGCAGCATCACTTCACCCTCACGGATCGGGATGTCCCTGTACTCGCCTTCCTCCTTCACCCGCAGAACGATGTCTCCTTCGAGCTGGTGGAAAAACTCCTCGGTCTCATTGATGTGGAAGTCTTTTCGCTTGTTGGGACCACCAACGATCATCACAATGATGTCGGTATTTTCCCAGACCACCTGATTACCGACGGGCGGCTTCAACAGGTGACGGTGCTCATCGACCCATTCTTTCAGGGAGAACGCATTTAGAGTAGACATCCTGGCGCTTCCTTCCCGGGTCGAGACGGGATCAGTGAAGGTGATCCTGTACGGCCCACTTGATGAGGAATACCCTAATCCGTGCAGGGTTCTACGGCAACGGATCCGACTGGCAGGTCCACCAGGTGATGAGAGGTCTCAGACAGATGAGCGTCGAAGAGATCAGTTTCCTTCCCTCCGATTTCGAACGTTTCAGGGACAGCGTCCAGGCCGATCCCGAGTTCAACGATGCGAGACTGGAGGTACGCAGGAAACTGGACCAACTAGGCAAGATGGGTGCTCAGGAACTGTCGAAGCCACCCCATCTGCTGGTGGCTCGTGCCAGCCTGCACCACCCGCACAAGTTCAACGCCTTCCGTGTCGCTAGCCAGTGGACCTACCTCTCGCGAGGCGAGAAGGAACGAAAAAAATTACAAGGGTTGCTGGGTGAGGAAATCGGGAAAGATCTCGACCACGATTACATGCATACGATGCTCGTACTCGAGATTGATCATGCGGGCCTGAAGATCGCGTTGCGAATCCATCCAAAGGCCTGGTGGGACGGTGAGAATCTCAAGCGACAACTCCAGGACGAAGAGGTACGCCCCTCGATCGCGCAGACACTCCAGCCCCTCGATGGATATCGACTGAGAATCCACGATCATCGCAGCAGCCGCGATTGCACCGAGATCGACGATCTGGAACTGATCGAAATCCGCAAGCACTTCACACCGGGCGACCACTGGCTACACGTCGAACGGCGCATCACTCGCGACGAACTGTTCGTCACATCGGGAGGGTTCTCGCAGCGAGTTGTCGCGGAATGGAAACGCCTTCTCCCGGCGTATCGGGTGTTCTGCTGGCATTCGACCAACGACCGTCTATTCGCCTGAAGACCCCCGACGGGGAACTCCAGAAAACCCCATATCGATGACCTCCGGATGGAGTGGCGCTTGCTGCGGCGGTACACTGTGGGAAGAAAGAGGAGGGTCCGCCATTGCTCGCCATCACGCTTCTGCCTCTTCTTCTGGCCGCACCGATCGGTTTGCTCGGGCCCGATCACTCCGAAGAAAACATTCCAAATTTTGCCTCCGATGTCCGTCCCATCCTCTCGCGCCAGTGTCTCCCTTGCCACGGACCCGACGCGAAGACCCGCAAGGCAGATCTACGTCTCGACCGCAAGGAGGGCTTGCTGAGCGTTTTGGAGCCGGGAAACCTGCAAGCCAGCGAGTTGGTGACACGGATCACTAACACTGATCTCGACGAGCGAATGCCCCCACCGGAACACTCCGAGGCTCTCACCAAGAGCGAGATCGATACCCTGAGCCGCTGGATTGCTGCGGGAGCCCACTGGCAAGAGCATTGGGCCTTCAGGACTCCCCGGCTGCCTCGAATCCCCGGCCACAACCACCCCAAGAACCCCATCGATGCCTTCATCGGTGAGAGGATCGCCGCAGCAGGACTGACGGCGAACGGCCCCGCAACACCCGAGACGCTCATTCGCAGACTTCACCTCGATCTGATCGGATTACCCCCGGAGCTTCAACGTGTCGCTCGTTTTGTCCAGGACCATGAAAAGGACCCGGAGGGCGCATGGCACCAGCTCGTCGACGAGGTACTTGCCTCCGATCGATTTGGTGAGCGGTGGGCGAGCCTGTGGCTCGATCTGGCCCGCTATGCCGATACCAAGGGTTACGAGCAAGATGGTAATCGCAACATCTGGCCCTGGCGCGACTGGGTGATCCAGGCTTTTGATCGAGATCTTCCGTTCGATCAGTTCACCATCGAGCAACTCGCCGGCGATCTCATCGATGCACCGCAAGAATCAGATCGTCTCGCGACCGCTTTCCATCGCAACACCATGACCAACGACGAAGGGGGCACCCAGAATGAGGAGTTTCGGGTCGCCGCCGTGGTCGATCGCGTCAATACCACCATGCAGGTGTGGCAAGGATTGACTGCAGGGTGCGCACAGTGTCATGACCACAAGTATGATCCGCTGTCACAGAAGGAGTACTACCAGTTGTTCGACTTCTTCAATCAAAGTTCCGACGCGGATTTGAACAATGAACACCCCGTCCTGTCGATACTGGGCATTACCGACAAGCAGCAACTCATCCCTGCCAAGCAGAAGGTGGAGGACGCCCTGAGGATCCTCGATGCGGCGGCGAGGGAACTGGAGATTCCCGAGCCAGAACCGATCTCTCAGGAATCCTCGACGCTCGATGTCATCGCCTTCAGCGGCCAGACACCGCCTTTTTGTGTCCACCTGATCGATGGAGGCAAGCGAGATTGGCCGTGGGTCGAGGCGCCCGAGGATGCTCCCGAGGGGATCGACCTGGTGATCCGCCAGGTGGCTCCGGCGGAGCAGGTTCGCCAGGTCTACTTCGAACAATCTCTTCACCCCCATGTCGTCGCCGAAGGAGATACCTACCACATCGATGCGCGGATCCTGGAGGTGCCCGAATCGATGCTTCTACAGGTGCGCCTCGACGACGAGACCGTCTGGGAACACCGTGCCTACTGGGGTGTGACTACATTCTCCCACGGCGTCGATGGCGAGCCGTCACTTCTTCGCCATGGAGATCTACCTGCTACCGGTGAATGGGTCCATCTGGAGGTGGAAGCCTCGAAGATCGGACTCGAAGTGGGGAAAACGGTGCTCGGAATCGCCATGACCCAGACGGGTGGAAAAATCGAGTGGGGAGGAGTCCGCAGGAAAAGTATCCGTCCCACAGAACGCGGCGACCTGTTGACCTATCGAGCCTTCCTCGACCGCTGGAGTGAAAACCCGTCCGAACTGTTCGAGGCCTCGGTCCGAGAGGCCCTCATCGCGACACGCACCGAAACCGATGAAGAAACCACTGATGGCATGGAACTCGAAACCTGGTGGAAAAAGCAACTCTCCACCGAGGGAAGACGATTACTGAAACCACAGCAACAAGCATACGATCAGGTGCTGAAGCAGAAGAACACCATCGAAGCCAGAGCGGTCCCCGTCCCGGTGATGGTCGATCTTGCTTCCGACAAGCTGCGAACAACCCACATCCTGCAGCGTGGTTCATACCTCGCTACGGGGGAACAGGTCTGGGCCGATGTGCCGCAGTTCCTTCCGCCGATGGACGAAGGTACCGCACGGCATCGACTCTCACTGGCTCAATGGCTGCTCTCACCCGAGAATCCGCTGACCGCACGGGTTCACGTCAACAGAGTCTGGGAACAGTTGTTCGGCACCGGTCTGGTCGAGACGCTGGAGGATTTCGGTACCCAGGGAACACTGCCCAGTCACCCGGAATTACTCGACTGGCTCGCCGTGACCTGGCAACAAGAAGATCGGTGGAGTCACAAGGCACTTCTTCGGCGCATCGTCACCAGTGAAACCTACCGTAGAGATGCACGCAGCACTCCCGAGCAGCGACAGGTGGATGCCACCAACCGGTTGCTCACCCATGCCACTCGCATCCGACTTCCCGCTGAGATGGTGAGAGATCAGGCTCTTGCCATCGGAGGAATACTCTCTGCAAAGAAGTTCGGCCCTCCGGTCTTTCCCCCCCAACCGGATGGGGTCTGGCAGGTGGTCTACAACGGCGCTGGCTGGCGGGAAAGTAAGGGAGAGGACCGCCTTCGTCGCTGTCTCTACACCTTCTTCCGCAGGACTTCTCCGTATCCAACTATGCTCACCTTTGATGCATCGAGTCGAGACGTCTGTCAGCCGAGGAGAATTCGCACCAACACTCCGCTCCAGGCGCTGGTGATGTTGAACGATCCAGTTGCTATCGAAGCCGCCGCTGGTCTGGCCAGGATCTCCCTCGATCACTCGAATGAAATGACCGAGGCGATCACGCACGCCTTCGAGCGCGCGACCTGTCGGCGTCCTACCGAACAGGAACTCGACTACCTGATACAACTATCGCGACAGCAGCACGAGGTATTTCAGCACGATCCGGAAGCCGCAAGACTCTTTCTTGAAAGTGGCATGTGGAACATCGAAGATGTGCAACAACACCCCGCGGCGGCAACCCTGATGGTCATCGCCAACGTACTGCTGAACCTCGATGAGATCCTGGTGAGAGGTTGATGATGGACCCGCAATCACTGCTCTTTCTTCAGAACCATCAAGAAGTGACCCGCCGTTGGTTCCTGGGTCGAATGGGACTGGGAATCGGCGGGCTGGCACTCTCCTCGATGGTCGCCCAGGAGAGTTCGATTGCGGGCGACCCCTTCCAGGTTCTCTCTGCACCCCACTTTCCACCGCGAGCCCGTCGGATCATCTGCATTCACATGGCGGGTTCTCCTCCGCAACAGGATCTGTTCGATCCGAAACCACTGCTTGACGAACTCGACGGGCAACCGTGCCCCGTCGACCTGATCGAAGGTGAAACCTTCGCCTTCATCAAGGGACACCCGAAGATCCTGGCCAGCCCGTACAAGTTTCACCGCCGTGGATCATGCGGCATGGAAATCTCCGAGTTGTTGCCACATCTGGGACAGGTCGCCGATGAGATTTGCCTGATCCGCTCGATGCACACCGAACAGTTCAATCATGCCCCGGCGCAACTGTTCATCTACAGCGGGTCTTCCCGGTTCGGCCGTCCTTCGATGGGCTCCTGGCTGACCTGGGGACTCGGCAGCATGAATGAAGATCTCCCTGCCTTCGTCGTGTTCGTCTCCGGAGACAAGACACCCAGCGCCGGCAAGAGTGTCTGGGGTTCCGGGTTCCTGCCGTCGGTCCATCAGGGGGTGCAGTGTCGAACCAGTGGCGATCCAGTGCTGTACCTGGGTGACCCTCCTGGAATCGACCGAGACACCAGACGACGTACCATCGATGCCATCCAGGGACTGGATCGAATCGCCGCTCGACGTGATGAGGATGCAGAAACGCTGACCCGCATCGAGCAGTACGAGTTGGCCTTCCGCATGCAAACTTCCGTTCCCGAGGTGATGGACATCTCTCACGAGAAACCCAGCACTCTCGCCGACTACGGTGCTGAACCCGGAACCAGTTCTTTCGCCAATAACTGCCTGCTGGCACGCCGTCTCATCGAACAGGACGTACGGTTCGTGCAACTATTCGACTGGGGGTGGGATACCCACGGAACCGCTCCCCACGATGACATCATCACCCAACTCCCGAAGAAGTGTGCCGAGACAGACCGACCGGTCGCAGCCCTCATCAAGGATCTCAAACAAAGAGGACTGCTCGATGACACCCTGGTCATCTGGACCGGGGAGTTCGGACGAACCGCCATGAACGAGGAGCGTAACGGCTCCAAATATCTGGGAAGAGATCATCATCCCCACTGCTACTCGATGTGGATGGCCGGTGGCGGGGTCAAAGGGGGTCATGTTCACGGTGAAACCGATCCACTGGGATACCGGATCAGCAAGGATCCGGTTCATGTCCATGATCTGCAGGCGACCATCCTTCACCTGATGGGAATCGATCACTTACAACTGACCTATCCCTACCAGGGTAGGGATTTTCGTCTCACCGATGTGCATGGGAAGTTGGTCCCCTCGATCATCTCCTAGCGATGACCATCTAGGGACCCAGAATCCAGCAACTCTCTATCAGAGATTCGACAACAGCCGGGGTCGGAAGCGGATAGGGCACCCCAGGAGGAGGCCCTCCCTGGAACAGGTAGTAGAGAGTGCTGATCGGATCGTCGATCGCGATGATTTCATCCCCGCCGAAATCACATGCTTCGATGCACCCGGGCACATCGCCGGAGGTGAACAGGTAATCGAGAGCCATCACAGCATCGGCCATGTCGAGAGTTCCGCTGGAGTTGCAATCACCACGCAAGAAGCAGTGCCCGTAGCCCTCTACCTCGAAGGCTCCGATGTCGCGCCTGGAACCGAGTGGACGTGGTGTTCCATCGATATCCACGTCCGGCAACCCGGCAGGAAGGCTGGTTCCCTCATCGATGGCTGCCGAACAGCTCCCGGGAGATCCATCCGGCTCCAGGTCTGCATCCATCACGAGTACCAGCGGATGTTCGATACCGGACTCCTGCAACACGACATGATCGAAGGTGAATCCAGATTGAGATCCTGCATGAATACCGGCATCACTGCTGGCCTCGTTGCCATACACGATCGTGTTGATCAGCACCGGCTCGGACAAGTTTTCAGCAGAGATTCCTCCGCCACTCCCAGCAGTGGTGTTGCTATCGATGGTGCAGTGAATGAACCCGGGCGCGACTCCCTCGATACAGGCGATCCCGCCACCGGCAACGCCAGCATCGTTGTTCTGGATGAGGCAATTCTCGAGCAAGGGGCCGGCCAGGATTCTCACCAGGACCCCACCCCCCTTGAGACCGGCGCTATTTCCGATAATCCGGGTGCGTCGGTAAGAAGAGAAATTCTCGAAGGAGTAAATACCTCCGCCATACTCGAGCGCAGAGTTGTCCTGAATAAGGCACTGCTCGATATTGGCAACGCAAAAATGTGTGACCGCCAGTCCCCCACCGAGACGGGCGCTATTTCCGATAAACTGGACGTTCGTCAGTTCCGCCGTCGAGAACTCATCGATGACTCCACCACCTCCTGCATCAACTGCACTGTTGTTTTCCACCACCACGTCGCTGATGAAAGCCGTCGATTCCGTGATGAAAAAACCCCCGCCAGATTCGGAGTTGTTCAACACAAAAGTACAATCGGTCATCGAAACCCAGGAGAAATCCGCCGCAACTCCACCTCCCCAGCCATAGGATTCGTTCTCGGCGAACACACAGCCGGAGATGGTGCTGGCTCCACCCTTGAGGGAGATTCCGGCACCCTGATTGGCGAAGTTGTCGATGAATGTGCAATCGATCATGGTGAGCGAAGCATTCTCTGCGTGAACTCCTCCTCCTCGACTGGCACTATTCTGCGTAAAAATACAGTTGTCGATGGTCGGATTGCCCGCAGTAACAAGCACCGCTCCTCCACACAGCGCCAGAGGAAACCCGCAAGAGGTACCGAAGCCGTTTTGAATCGTGAACCCCGAAAGACGTGCGCAACTGCCGTCCGAATCCATCAGAACGACACTGTCGAAGATCCCGGCTCCATCGAGGAAGGTCACTGCTGGACCCTCTTCTCCGATCAACTCGACCTGTTTCCCCAGAAATTCGATGGGGCCCGGATAAATCCCTGCCGAAACGATGACGCGATCCCCATTCTCGGCAGCCGCCATGGCAACCTCGATGGTTGGATAGATGGAGGGAACCAGACGATCCACAGCCGAGGCAGAACCGATGCCCGCCACGGTGAATGCAAGGATCAGTAAGGGAATTAAATTCCGGCGATTCATCGCCTACTCCTCAGGGACAGACCGGGCAAGCAGGCGAAGCCACGATGCAATCGAGATCATCCAGATCAGGAAAACTCTCCAGTCCACAATCCGGGAACGGATACGGCGGAGCCACACCGATCCCGAAAACGTAGAAGACCATGTACACCGCATCGGTGATGTTCACGAGACCATCGTTATCTCCATCGGCTGCATCCGGACAGGGTGGCACCGGGCCATTCACAAACAGATAGTTCAAGAGGAAGATCGGATCTCCGATATCGACGATTCCATCGTTATTGACATCGCCACGGATGAAGAGGGCAGATGCCGGAACACAGACCTGACCATCGTGGAAATCGACCGGAATGATCGATTCGTTCTCGATGACCACCCTGTTGGAGAGCGTTACGTTGCCATTGCCATTGATGTTGTCGCAGAACTCGACCGGGTAGCACTGGAAACACTCCACATCTTCGGGTGCGAAAAACTCGAAGCGGCCGATCTCTTGCGGGAGGAAAGTCGGAGGAGCTGTCTGACCTGCAAACGGGGGCAGAAAATCGATCAGGATCCCGATGACCATCTCCCGACCATCACCGTCGAGATCATCGTTATCGAACTGGGCATTGACGTATTCGGCACCCACCACTTCGAGCACCGTTCCCTCGATGCTGAAGCTCCCCGGAACCGCCACCAGCGGCCCCTCGAAGCATGCTGTGATGGTGAATCCCTGGAGATTGCTGGACGGATCACTGTAGAAAAAGGAGTAGGCCACGACACCACCTGGCTGTACCCGCACGGTGGGATCCAGGTAGGCAGTCCCTTCGGCCTTCCCCCCGAGCAGAACGGTATCGTCCGCTGCAGACGAGGTCATTGCCGTGACCAGAGCCACAAGCAGGGTTGGTATAAGCAGATACGACTTCATGATCCTCACTCCTCACTCCCCACTCCATACTCCCCCATCCGGATCTCAGGGCGGTCGGGACATATTCCGCAGAATATTTCAATATCCAGTGATATTAACTGCCTTACCGGTCGTTACGCAATATACAGCATTAAATAAATGTCGCTGAAGACCGGAATTTCGAGCAATTAGTCTTATTTACAATGAGTGCAGTCGGAACGCACCGGAATCTCGATCTCCCGGAACGAGGTATCCATGGCATCAATCAGCAACAGACGTCCTCTCAGCACGGATCCTATACCGAGCAGCAATTTGATCGTCTCGGCCGCCTGGATGGTGCCCACGATGCCCGGAATCACCCCGAGAACCCCGGCTTCGGCGCAACTGGCACAACTTCCCTCAGCAGGAGTCACCGGATGGAGGCAGCGTAGACACGGTCCCGAGTGAGCTGGATCGAATACCGTCACCTGACCTTCGAAACGATATACACTGCCATGCACCACCGGGACCCCGTGTTTGACACAAGCGTCGTTGATCAGAAACCTTGTATTGAAATTGTCAGCACCATCGAGAACGACGTCGTGTGCTGACACGAGATCGTCCACATTCGACTCGACGACTCGCTCGGGAAGCGCCTCGATCTCGATTCCCGGATTGAGGGCCTTGAGCGTCCGTGCAGCAGCAACCGCCTTCGATTCTCCGATCTCACAGGTGCGATAGAGCACCTGACGTTGCAGATTCGAGGCCTCGACCACGTCGTCATCGGCGATGGTGATCTTTCCAACTCCGGCAGCAGCGAGATAGAGGCCAGCGGGACAACCGAGACCACCGCCACCGACCAGCAACACGCTGCCGGCCAGCAACCTTTCCTGCCCCTCGACACCCACCTGCGGAATCGTCAGATGGCGGGCGTATCGGATTCGATCGGAAGCATCGAGGTTGCCCCCCTCGGTCCCCGGTACCACCGGCAATTCGGCCTGCAACCACGCCTCGAAGCCCCCTCGAAGCGACGTGCAACGGCTCCAGCCCTGCTCCCTGAGCCAACCTACCGCCTCTGCCGAGCGAATCCCCTTCTGGCAGTAGATCACCACGGGGGCATCCTTTTCGAACAACTGGGAGGCCTTCCGGGGCAACTGTACCAGCGGAACGTGGTGGGCACCCGGCAACAGGCCGGTGACCAGCTCCTGAAGTTCGCGCACATCGACCGTCAGCGGAGCGATGTTCCCATCGAGCCAGGCGGCAACCTGCTCGAGGTCCACTTCCATCGGCATCGGATCGGGTAGATCTTGATCCATCGACACCCCTTCAAAAGTCGAGTTCACCCTGCCGTGATCGACATCTCGATTCCATCTCCAGGGCCCGTTCCCATCGGTCTACACCGAGAGACCTCGACCGGAAAGGGGTGGACCGGCTAGATGGTGCGAAAACCTCCCGGATACGGGACAATCGGAGGCCTCCAGAGCCCCAGCGATCGGAGGATTGTGGACCCAGAACGGATGTTGACCGGCACCGGAGATCGTTCCCCCACCGAGGCTGCTGTCTGCATCGCAGACCGGGCTCGAGATGCGGCAATCATCGATGAAACCGAGCATCAGGAATTGATCTCCTGTTTCTCCAGCATCCCGTCTCATGACGGCTGCGGCCTCGATACCCGAGATGCAGAACGTTTCGTCAGAACCACCCTTCAACTGGTCGAACTGTGTCTCAGCGAAGATTCCTCGGCTCGCAAGGGATTCGTCAATCCGATCCTGCGCGCGGAACTGGATAAACTCAGGAAGATCGAGGGTGGAAAGGACTGGCAACTGGGCCCTGTCACCGAACTGGGACGAAAGGGAAGCGATCGTCGCTTCACCTTCGGACAGGTGAAAGAAAATCCAGACGATCCTGAGGACCCATCTTTTTTTGGCGGAGCATGGATGGCCAACTGCGATGGAGTAGAGAAGAGAGTCGTGTTCGCCATCGTTGCCGATGCGATCCCGGGCAGCGAAGACTGGATACCGGTGGAGACTACAAACGGACCTGAAAAGCAAATCGAGGAACTGGTTCGATCTCGGGGAAAACGACCCTGGCAACTTCAAGTTGAACCGGGCTCTGCTCTGGGTCGGTGGATCGCTACCCTCGCAGGAAACAAAAATATCGGGCAACACGCAGGACACATCCCGCTGGGAGTTCTGAGCGAAGCGGTACGTCGTGCTTTCGAACCGAGGGGACTGACCCATCTCCTGCTGGGGCCCAGTCGCCGTGATCCCCCGACTCGACCGTGGCATACCGGATCTTTTCTGCGCCGCATAAGCGACAGTTTCGATTTTGAATGGCAGGGGTTTGCCATCGAAGAACGTAGAAACGCCCTCGTCGAAGCGCGCTGCGCCATCGGTATTCGAGGAAAAATACTCGGATTGCTGGAATCCTGACTTCACGACCGACGTTCAGCGTCGGGAGCCGCGCTTGATTGGACCTGCAATCACTCTAGGATGGCGGCGAATCTGGAGTTCAGAATTTCCCGCACTGAATCTCCCGTTGCCCACTGGACCCCACCCTTGGACCCCGTCGGAGGCCTCATGACACCACGATCCCTCATTTTCCTCATCTCATTGCTGACCACGATCCTCGCTGTCGCCCCGCTCTCGGGCGTCTTCGGTGCCGATGGCGCTGGACCCGAGGTGCCCGGGATGCCTGTACCTGAAAATCTGAGAAATGCTCTCCTCCAGGGATCGGTCGATAGTGCCCTGGAATTGCTCGATGGGTTCGAACAGGAACAGCCCGATCGCCGCGATGACTGGCTGCTGTTTCGCTCCGTCATCCTCCAGCGTGGCGAGCGATTCGACCAGGCCATCGAGGCGTTGAAGGCGCTGGAGACATCGTTTCCGGACAGTCCCTGGTTCTACAAGGCGAGACTGACTCGCAGCAAAATCCTCATGAAACTGGAGCGATACGGTGAGGCACAGAAGATCCTCGAGGAAGAAACCTCGAGACTGCGATCGGGAGAACGGATCGAAGATCTGGCAATAATACTGCTCGAAGTGGCCGATCGCATATCGAAGGAACCGGATCCGACCGTCCCGAACCCGAAACAGCCCCAGTACGCCCGCGCCCGCGGCCTGTACATCCAGGCAGCAGAACTGGTCCCTCCCGTATCGCTGCTGGAAAGGTCTCTTTACGGTCTCGTGCGCTGCTCGGTACAGATGAAAATCGCCGCACGTCAATTGATCCAGGATGCCGATCGTTACCTGGCACTGTTCGACCCCCGTGTTACGGATGGGGAAGCCGGAGAGCATCTGTTCGATGTGCTGCTGGCTCGGGCCAGAGCCAAGAACGGCGTGGTTTCGCGCCGCGAACTCCAGGACCTCGTCAGCATCATCGAAGCGAGTCTCTCCGGTGAAGATCCGTGGGGAGATCAGTTCCAGGGTGATCTGGCGGTCTCTCTTCGAGGGATACGTGGCGATGCGCTGCTGGCCATAGTCGGTACCTACAGTTCTGTCGATTTAAAGGTCGTTGCGCAGCGACGGTTCATCGAAGAGGCACCCGATCATCCCCAACGGATCCGCTCCGGTTTCCGGATCGGAGAGATGTTGCGAGACGATGGCCAGTCGGAGGCAGCATTGAGCCACTGGGGCGACTTCATCGAACAGCAAATCCCCGGAGATGCCGCGCTTCTGGAACAGTTGAAACGATCTGCTCAGTTCAAGATCGGACAACTACTCGCCCAGATGGAGCAATTCGAGGAATCTCGTGCAGCATTCGTTGAATACGGACGACGTGCTCCCGATGGACCTGATTGGGCCGCGTCCCAGCAGGCAATCATCAACATCGATGCCCGCATCGGAGAGAGATTGCTCGACGATTCCCGGTGGGAGGATGGACGAAATGCCATCCAGGAGTTCGTCAACCGTTACCCGCTCGACCGGAGAACTCTCCCCTTGCTGCTTCGCAGTGCCCTCTCCCACTCCCTCGAGGCGGCCGAACTGCAAGGCGACCGTAACATCGAGGAACTCAGCGAGACCGAAAGAGCCACCACCGATTTCCTGTTCGAGACAAGCATCTCTGACCTCAAGAGGCTGATCGGCAAGTATCCCAGCACCAATGAGGGAGTCCTCGCAAGGCTCAGGATCGCGATGATTCTCGAAACATCCCTGATGAGGTTGGAGGAATCGGTCATCGCATACCGGGAGTGCTTCGGGACATCCGCGGAACGTTCTGCCCGCGAGAGACTCCGTGAACTGACCCAGAAGAGTCTTCAGATCGACACCGATCGTTTGCTTCGATCGGACGAAGCGGCTTCCTTCTCGCTCGATACTCGCAATATCGAGAAGGTCGAGGTGAAGATCTATCCTCTCGACATCGAGGCCTACTTCCGCAAGTACCACTCTCGTGATGAAGTCGAGCAACTCGACCTTGACCTGATCGACCCGTGGAAGACCATCGAGCTGGAAATCGAGGATTACGCCCAGTACCGACCGTGTCATCAGAAGGTCGAACTTCCCGTCGAGGGATCCGGTACCTGGGCCGTGATGGTGTCTTCCGAGAAGTTCCAAGCCACCACCCTGGTGGTAAGAACAGATCTCGACATCATCGTCAAGGCGGGTCGTCGAGAAGTGCTGGTCTATGCCCAGGACATGCTCGAGAAGACACCAGC